>JAGPFK010000124.1 GCA_018056585.1 Clostridia bacterium
ATGCTCAACAGTTATCTGGGCAACCTCAGTCAGGCGGCTGCTTATGTCCGTGTCTGCCATAAAATGAACATCGATGTGTTACCACCGGACATCAACCTGAGCCAAGCCCGCTTTACAACAGAAGGGCATGCCATCCGTTTTGCCCTGGCTGCCGTTAAAAATGTCGGAGAAGCAGCGATTTGGTCGTTAATCGCTGAGAGAGAGGCCCATGGACCATTTAAAAGTTTTGGTGATTTGATGCGCCGCATGGATGACGGCACCCTGAACCGCAAGATGATCGAGAGCCTGATTCGCGCCTCTGCGCTGGACAGCTTCGGCATTCCCCGGTCCCAGATGATCGCGGTGATTGAACCCTTTTCAAACCAGCTGGCTGCCAGCCGCCGTCAAAGCATGACCGGACAGGTTTCGCTGTTTGAAATCGGTGCGCCGGATTTTTTCGCGTCAGCCGAACCGGACTATCCAAATTTACCGGAATTTACGCAACAAGAAAAGCTGGCCATGGAAAAGGAGATGCTGGGTCTTTATGTCAGTGGTCACCCCCTTGATGAATATGAGGAGGCCATCTCTTGTCTGGCGACGTTAAACAGCCTTGACTTAGCAGCCGCTGAAGACCAGTCAGACGAGACCCCGCAAACACCGGCAGTGGCCGACGGGGATTCAGCCGTCTGCGCCGGGATGCTGGTCAAACGAAAAAACAAAGCAACCCGGAACAACGAAATGATGTGCTTTTTAACCCTTGAAGACCTTTATGGCCTTTATGAAGTGATTGTTTTTCCCCGGGTTCTTTCAGAGTATCAGCCTTTGCTTCAGGAAGGGCAGGTGCTGTTGATCGGCGGGCGGCTCAGCATCCGTGAAGAGGATACGCCCAAAATCATTGCCGAGGTCATCGCGCCGCTGACGCCTGATCTGCGCCGGCTGCCGCCTGGGTTTCTCAAGCGAAACGGCTTTTCGCAGGCCGCTCAAAATGCGAAAACCGGGTCAAGTAGCAGGCCAAAAGAAAAGGATATAAGAAACAATAAGCCGGCCTTGGCCGCACAAAGCCCTGAAACGGCAAAAACAGCGGCTCCTTATACGCTTTGTATCCGATATGGGGGCCGGGAACAAGATGAAGGATACAAGCGGCTTTTAGCCATGCTGCAATATTTTAGCGGCCCTGTTTTTGTACAGGTGTACCTGGAAAGTGAAGAAAGACTGATCACGCTCGGCTCTGATTATCAGGTGCGCGCAAACGATGATTTTCTTTTGAGATTATCCGAGCGGTATGGCCGCGAAAACATCGCTTTCATAAGCCAGGCAGACACTTGCCCAATGCCGTAAAAGAACGTTATAATAGGCGCAATGTCAGAAAACAGAGAAAGGAAAAGCAAGACCGACCGGGTCCTGCAGGAAAAGAATGAGCGAACTGCAAACCCCCATCCGTAACATTGGTGTGCTGACGAGCGGCGGAGATGCGCCCGGCATGAACGCGGTCATCAGGGCCATTGTCAGGGGCGGCCTTCGGTATCAGTATACAGTCTATGGGATCCGCCGGGGTTTTCATGGATTGTGGCGCGGTGACATCGATCAGCTGGATGGTGACTCCGTATCCGAGCGCCTTCAAAGAGGCGGTACATTCCTCATGACAGCCAGAAGTAACACGTTCAACACGCCGGAGGGTGTTGAAAGAGCCATCGCGATGGCACAGGTCTTTAATCTGGATCTGGTGATTACGATTGGCGGGGATGGAACCTTCCGCGGCGCTCGTGATCTTGCCCGACATGGATTTAAAGTCATTGGCATTCCGGCAACCATTGACAATGACATCGCCTGCACAGATTACAGTATCGGCTATGATACGGCGATGAACACGGCCATGGATGCGATCGACAAACTGCGTGATACAGCGATGTCTCATGAACGCTGCAGCGTCATCGAGGTGATGGGCCGAAAAGCCGGTTACCTCGCCTTAAATGTTGGCATCAGCACCGGAGCGGAAGTGATCATGATTCCTGAAGTCAAAATAGATTTTCAAAGAGACGTGATTCGTGTTCTGCTGGAGGGACGCAACAGCGGCAAGCACCACTATATTGTTGTGGTGGCAGAAGGAGCCGGTTCAGCCGCTGATGTTGCGGAAAAGATTGAAACAATGACCGGTATTGAATCACGCGCGACCATCCTGGGCCATTTGCAACGCGGCGGCAGTCCTACCAACCGTGACCGCACCATGGCCAGCATGATGGGTCTTCATGCAATCGAGTGTATCCATGAAGGCCGGCTCAATCGCATCATTGCCTACAAGTCGGATCAAATCATCGACATCGATATTGAAGAGGCGCTGAACATGCAAAAAACCATTGATCCGTCTGAACTTCAAAAAGCTTCCATCCTTTCGGCGCGCCGTGCATTCTGATTCTGGGATATTTATGAAAGCAAACGATATTCTCTCTTTACCAAACTTGTTAACTTTGATCCGCCTTCTTGCCATTCCGGTTATGGCGCGGCTGATTTATGTCGGCGAACCGTATGTTTTGCTGGCCTTTGTTCTGTTCCTTTGTATCTGGCTGACCGATATGCTGGATGGGTATATGGCCCGCCGGTTAAATCAAGTGACCGAGTTCGGCAAAGTATTCGACCCCTTTGTCGACAAAGTCTTCCAGCTGACCGTTGCCATTACGATGTATTGCATTGGGAAGCTGCCGCTTTGGGTGCCCGTCGTGATTGCCGTTAAAGAATCATTTTTGATGGTGGGCGGCTTGACTTTGTTGAAACGATCTGGCGCTGTTATACCTGCCCGCTGGTATGGCAAAGTGGCGACGATCCTCCTTGTGATCGCTTTTGCCACGCTCTTTTTTCTTCCCGCGGAGGCTTATTTTCTCACCGACTATATCTTTATTCCGCCCGTTTTACTGTCCCTTTTTGCTTGTGTCCAATATGGGATCAGCTTTCTCAAAATAATAAAAGAACATCCTCAGGAAACAGCAGGAAACGATTCATAATGGATCCGCGTTCACTTCAAACACTTGAATACGATAAAATTATTAAATCGCTGTCACAGCTGGCTATGACAGAGCTTGGACGTCAGCTGTGTGAACAGCTTGAACCTGTTTCTGACCTGAATATTGTGCTGGCCAGACAGGACGAAACTGAAGATGCAACCAGAGAAATTCTGGAAAGAGGTTCATTGCCGCTGGAAGGTGTAAAGGATATCAGACCTTCTGTTCATCGGGCCCTTTCAGGGGCGGTATTGACCTGTACAGAGCTGTTGTTGATCGGCACTTTACTTCGGACAGTAGACCGGCTGCGGACACGTCTTCCAAAAGATCGGCCGCCGAATCGGATCATCGAACAGATGATCAATCAGCTGAGGCCCGCTTCAGATTTCGCGGCACGCATTGATGAAGCGATAGCCGGGGACAACGAAGTGAAAGACCAGGCCAGTTTGCAACTGATGAACATTCGCCGGCGTATTCGTGCTGCCCAAAATGATGTCAAGGAAAGCCTTAACCGGATTGTGCGCAGTCATGCCAGAGCTTTGCAGGATCAACTGGTCACGATACGGAACGATCGGTATGTTGTGCCGGTTAAAGCAGAATATCGCGGTGAGATTCCAGGCCTTATCCACGATACATCATCCAGCGGTGCAACCTTATTTGTTGAACCGCTGCCTGTTGTCGAACTGAATAACAAAATCAGGGAACTGGTGGGATTGGAGCGCGAGGAGATCAATCGGATTCTTCAGGAATTGTCCGAACAGGCGGCTGATATAGCTGATCTGTTGCTCCATGATCTGGATCTGATTTCTAAAATCGATGCGATGATGGCGCGAGGGAAACTGGCCCTGGAAATGCAGGCCATCCGGCCGATCCTGAATACAAAAGGACAGATCCGATTAATCGATGCCCGCCACCCATTGATTCCCAAAGAGCGGGTCGTGCCCATCCAGTTTGAACTGGGTATCCGATTCAATACACTGGTGATCACCGGTCCCAATACAGGCGGAAAAACCGTTGCGCTCAAAACGTGCGGTCTGCTCTGCCTGATGGCCATGGCAGGTCTTATGATCCCTGCGAGGAGCGGGTCAGAAGTTTCTTTGTTTGAAGAAGTCCTGGCCGATATCGGTGATGAACAAAGCATCGAACAAGATTTGAGCACTTTTTCCTCTCATATGCGCAATCTGGTTTATATTACCAAGCGCGCAGGCCCCGGTAAGTTGGTCTTGCTTGATGAATTGGGATCCGGAACGGATCCCTCAGAAGGCGCTGCTTTAGCCATTGCTATTTTGGATGACCTGAGGCAAAGCGGCTGTCTGACGGTTGCCACCACCCATTACAAGGAGCTAAAAGGCTACGCGCTGCAAACGCCGGGCGTTGAAAATGCCTGCTGCGAATTTGATGCCGAGACATTGAAACCGACCTATCGGTTGCTGATCGGCGTACCGGGCGTCAGCAACGCCTTCGCCATTTCCAGCCGACTGGGCTTAAGCGATGACATCATCTGCCGGGCCAAAGCCTTGATGTCTGAAGAAGGGGTTCGATTTGAGGAACTGGCGCGATCTTTGGAGCAAAACAGATCAAAAGCAGAGCAGGCAAAAAGGGAAGCTGAGGCCTTGAAAGCAGAAGCCAGGGATTTAGCAGAACAGCTGCGTTCGCAAAACGAAAAACTCAACGAACAGAAAAGACTGGTGATCCGTGAAGCACGTCAGGAGGCGCGTGCTCTTTATACTGAGGCGCTCGAGCAGGTCGAACAGCTGTTGGAAGAAGTCCGGGAAAAGAAAAAAGAACAGGATCTGGCCGAAAGCCATCGATTGGCATTAGAGGCTCGACAGGAAATCAGGGCCGGGCTCAAAAACATTCATCACGATCTTGAAAAATCAGCTCTTTCGGCCAGCGGCCGCAAGTTGGGTCGGGACGAGCTCAAAACAGGCCATACCTACTCGGCTCCGGCCTTGGGGCTGACGGGCCGGTTGATTGAAGGTCCGGACAGTCGCGGTTATTATACGCTTCAAAGCGGGGATATGAAAGTTACGGTGCCTCAGGAGGCTTTACGCGCCCTTTCGGACACAAAGCAGCCCGTAAAAGAAAGTGACCGCCAATCGAAGCGTCTCACCCTGGATCGTCACCTGACCATGCAATCAGAAATCTATTTATTGGGGGAGACCGTCGAGGAAGCCACCGTTCATTTGGATAAATTTATTGATGACGCTATCTTAGCCGGTATAAAAAACATTCGCATCGTCCATGGAAAAGGAACGGGCGCCCTGCGTTCTGCCGTATCGCAAATGTTGAGGCGTGATCCGCGCGTCAAGCAATTTCGACTTGGAGCTTATGGTGAGGGAGACAGTGGTGTAACCATAGCAGAACTGAAGTAAAGCTCGATGAAAGGAAGGATACTCTTATGAAGAGTTCGGTCACTTATTTTGAACAAAAAGGCAAAGAAAACACAAAAGAAACACTGGAACTGGCCAAAGAACGCGCCATAGAGCGGGGAATCCGGACCATTGTGGTTGCCTCAACGCACGGTTATACCGCACTGGAGGCGGCC
>JAGPFK010000125.1 GCA_018056585.1 Clostridia bacterium
CTCGGGATAAGATCCGTTCCGGATAGCTTTCGGACTTCAGCTTGTAACGCAGCCTGATCCGCTCTCTTGCGCCTCGTATGGTTCGTGTTCCTCGCCTGGAACTTCGCTTCGGACACCCTTGCTCTTGGCTGGTGGTTGGCCGCTATCTATCCCCGCAGTGGACTTGCGCCACCTATTAACGTGCCATGCCCGGCACATACAAATAACTCCGCTACGATTGTATCCGTAACGGAGTCTTTTTTGGAGGCACCATCCAGATTCGAACTGGAGATAAAGGTTTTGCAGACCTCTGCCTTGCCACTTGGCTATGGTGCCGTTTCTCCCACAATCTGAGCTGCGGGAGGTCTGCGGGGGGGGATGAAGCCCTCATCCTGACGATCTGGTGGGTACTACTGGACTCGAACCAGCGACCCCATGCGTGTGAAGCATGTGCTCTCCCAGCTGAGCTAAGCACCCGCGGTACATTGGTGACCCGTAGGAGAATCGAACTCCTGTCTTCGCCGTGAAAGGGCGATGTCTTAGCCTCTTGACTAACGGGCCATTTGGTAGCGGCGGTCGGATTCGAACCAACGACACTTCGGGTATGAACCGAATGCTCTGACCAACTGAGCTACGCCGCCCTGATCATCCTTTTCCTCGAGGTGCTTCATGATTCTATCAGGAGTTTCGCTGTTTTGTCAAGGAGTTCAGACCGGCTTTTAAACCAGGCCGGCCTGAACTTCTGCTTTGTGACGATAAGCCTGAAGTGCCCTTACTTCAGCTCCACCTCGGCGCCTGCTTCTGTCAATTTTTTGGCAATAGCCTCGGCTTCTTCTTTACTGACGTTCTCCTTAATAGCTTTGGGTGCGCTGTCAACCAGATCTTTTGCATCCTTCAAGCCCAATCCGGTCAGTTCACGAACAGCCTTAATAACCGGTATTTTGCTTTCCCCTGCTGCTTTAAGGATAACGGTAAACTCAGTCTGCTCCTCTTCCTTAGCAGCTTCTGCTGCACCGGCAGCTGCAGGTGCAGCGGCCATCGCTGCGGCTGAAACACCAAATTCTTCCTCCAGTGCCTTGACCAGCTCGGCTAATTCCATAACCGACAGGGTCTTCACTTCTTCAACAAATTTTGCGACTTTTTCGCTTGCCATCTGATATGACCTCCTCTATCTTCCATCATGCTTCTGTGTTTTGCTCGGCGGGAGTTGGTTCCGCCTCATTTTCCATCTTTTCCTTAATTGCATTGAGTACAATTGCCAGGCAAGTAACAGGTGACAATAAAGTAAATACCAGCTGCCCGTACAAAACTTCCTGGCTCGGTATGCTGGCCAATTGATCAATCTCATCAAGGCCAATGATCTTACCCTCAAGAACCCCGCCTTTAATTTTGAGCTTGTCAAATTGACGCGAATATTCCTTGATGAGCTTAGCCGGGGCAATCAGATCATCTTTACTGTAAGCAACAGCAGTTGGGCCTTTGAGCATCTCATCGAGTCCCTCGAGGCCAATCTGGTCAATTGCCCGTTGCAGCATTGTGTTTTTGATGACTTTGTATATGACCCCTGCCTTCCGAAGTTCCGCTCGCATTTGCGTGTCTTGTGCCACAGTCAGGCCCCTGTATTCGGCCAGAATAATTGATTTGGCCTGCCTCAGCTCATCAGCAAGGGTATTCACCGTCGCCTGTTTTGCTTCCAGTATTTTCTCACTGGGCATACAATCCCTCCTTCAAACATAAAAAGCCTCTCATGCCATTGACATGAGAGGCAGAAACAACACCGGTTTCATACGGTTATGATATCTACAACCTCGGCAGGACGACTGACGTTTACTTCCGTTTGGAATCCTGCTGTCTTTGGCATGTTTTTACATTTTATCTGGTTCAGTTGAACCTGTCAATCCATCCTTTTTAGTTCTAAATGCGAGCCGGATTGACTTTAATACCGGGGCCCATGGTCGCCGCCAACACAACACTGCGCAAGTATTGACCTTTAGCGGCCGCTGGTTTTGCCCTGACAATCGCATCCATTAAAACTTTAAAGTTTTCCATCAGCTGGTCCTGGTTAAACGAAGCTTTGCCAATCGGACAATGGATGATATTGGTTTTATCCAAACGATATTCTATTTTACCTGCTTTGATTTCGGCGATTGTTCTGGCCAAATCCATGGTTACTGTCCCGGACTTGGGGTTCGGCATCAAACCTTTAGGGCCTAAAACGCGGCCCAAACGTCCAACGGCGCTCATCATATCAGGTGTTGCGACCACAACATCATAATCAAACCAGTTTTCATTGCGGATTTTGTCAATGAGTTCCTCTGCTCCTACATAATCTGCGCCTGCTTCTCTGGCCTCATCTGCTTTTGGCCCCTTGGCGAAAACAAGGACACGTTTGGTGCTGCCGGTTCCATGAGGTAAGACAACTGCGCCGCGCACCTGCTGATCGGCATGACGCGAGTCAACGCCGAGTCGAACATGCAATTCAATCGTTTCGTCAAATTTTGCCTTTGCTGTTTTCTGAACCAGATCAATGGCGTCTGACGGATCATAAGCAACCGTGCGATCATATAACTTGAGCAGCTCCTGATACCGCTTGCCTCTTTTCATAATCTTTCACTCCTTCCGGCCTTTTAGTCATCGACAACGACGATGCCCATGCTTCTTGCTGTCCCAGCCACCATTCGCGCGCAAGCCTCAAGATCAGATGCATTCGTATCGACCATTTTAATCTGGGCAATCTTCATAACCTCCGAACGAGGTATCTTTGCGACTTTTTCGCGGCTTGGTTTTCCAGAGCCTTTTTCGATGTTGCAAGCCTTTTTCAGCAGCACGGGGACCGGAGGCGTTTTTGTAATGAAAGTAAACGAACGATCTGCATAGATCGTAATGACGACAGGAATAATCATCCCTGCATCTTTGGCGGTTCTCTCATTAAACTCCTTGACAAACATGGAAATATTCACACCATGCTGTCCAAGGGCTGGTCCAACCGGCGGCGCTGGAGTGGCTTTGCCTGCTGGGATCTGTAATTTAACATATCCCGTGACTTTTTTTGCCATTTTTGGCCACCTCCCAAAATCATTTTTATTGATATCGGCAGGCTTAGTTGCCTGCCGTTTATCATCCACTGTTTGCTATCTGCTCATTTTTCCCGTCAGATGCGCATAATTTGTGTTAATTCCATTTCAACGGGCGTTTCTCTTCCGAACATGGAAACAAGAACGCGTACTTTCTTTTTTTCCAGGTTAATCTCTTCAACGGTTCCAATAAAGCTCTCAAGTGGTCCGCTGATAACTTTTACAGAATCCCCGACATCATAGTCGACGACTGGTTCCCAGTTGGATTCCATACCCATCAGCATGAGTTCTTCTTCTGTCAGAGGAATCGGCTTTGAGCTGGAAGGACCGACAAAACCGGTCACACCACGCGTATTGCGGACAATATACCAGATTTCATCCGTCAGGCGCATTTTCACCAGAACGTATCCTGGATAAATCTTACGCTGTGTCACTTTCTTTTTTCCGTCTTTGATCTCAACCTGTTCTTCTGTTGGAACCGATACTTCCTGGATGTAGTCCTGAATACCCCGATTCTCAACAATTTGCTCCAAGGTCGCCTTGACTTTGTTCTCATACCCGGAATATGTATGGACAACATACCATTTGGCATCCGAGGAGTTTCCTTCGGTCATGTATTCTATCTCCTTTTACCCGTCGTCAGGGTTGTATAAACTGACACCAGACAACTTCTTGCCGTCTGATCATTCAGTCGATGCCGTAGTCAGTATTTCACTTGTCTCGATCGTTGTTTCAACGGTGGTCGTGACTTGTGTTGTTGGTGCCGGTGTTGGAGTTGGCTTTGGCGCATAGAAGCCGACCGCATTCAGAATGGCGCCTAGAAGGGTATCCACAACAAAGAGTAAAAGGCCAACCAAAAGACAAATAGCCAGCACCGTTGCCGTGCTTTGGACCAGGCGTTTTCGGTCCGGCCAGACAACGCGCTTCAATTCTGCCTTTAAACCTGAGAAGAAATTTTTTAATTTCTTCCAGATGTTGACAAAAAAGACGGCAATTTTCTGAAAAATATTACGCTTGGCCTCTTTTGACTGCACCTGGTTCTCCTTTTTGCTTTTTTTTGCCACGTCGCACACATCCTTCTGCCACTTCAAAGAACGGAAGCGGCAACATCAAAAATCACAAGCCGTTTACTTGGTTTCACGATGAATCGTATGCTTACGGCAGAACCTGCAATATTTCTTCATCTCCAACCGATCCGGCGTATTTTTTTTGTTTTTCGTCGTATCATAGTTGCGCTGTTTGCATTCCGTACAGGATAAGGCCACCTTATCACGAACCGCAGCTTTTGCCATTGATGATCACCTCCGCCGGCTCAATCCGGCTCTCTTAACATAAAAAAAGATCCTTTTGTGGACAAGCAAACGAATTCTATCACAGGCTTGCTTGTTTGTCAAACTGAATTTTTTCCGCAAACTGCCTAGCGGCGCTTTCGGAGCTCTTTTTCAACCTCTTCAAGAGTCACTTCCTGCTCAACCAAAAGAACGCACAGGTGATAAAGCAAATCAGCGGCTTCATAGGTCACCTCATCAGAGTTCCTGTTTTTTGCTGCAATGATAACTTCTGCCGCTTCTTCGCCGATTTTTTTGCATATTTTATCAAGACCCTTGCTCAGTAAATAGTTTGTGTAGGATCCTTCTTTAGGATTTTCCTGCCGGTCTAAAATTACGTCATATACTTCATCTAAAATACTCCCTATTTGGCTCATTGTTTTCTCCTTCATCAAAAAGCAGTGTATCGAGGGGCCTGTAAAAACAGGATCTGTGTCCTGTATGGCAAGCAGGCCCGAATGACCTGACGTCAGCCAGCAGGCTGTCCGCGTCGCAATCCGACAAGATTTGGAAAACCTGTTGAAAATGACCGGACCGCTCACCTTTAAGCCACAGTTTATTTCGGCTTCGGCTGTGAAAATGCATCAAACCGCTGTCCAGTGTTTCATATAAAGCTTCTTCATCCATAAAGGCCTGCATGTAAAGGGTCCCGTCTGAAACATCGCGCACAACAACAGGCACCAAACCCTGCGGGTCTTTTTTCAGTTTCTGCCAAATCAGGCAGGCCGCATCGGGTCCGGCAGGCAAATGCCGTTCCGGAAGCTCCTCACAAGATAGAATATTTTGCTCCTCCCGCGGCAACCGGACCGGGATGCCGCGCAAAGCCAGATATCGCTTCAGATTCGGTATGGCAACATCGCCGAAATGGAAAAGGCCGGCAGCTAAAACCGCGTCTGCCTGACCAACGACAATCGCATCATAAAAGTCCTTCAGACATCCCGCGCCGCCTGACGCAATGACCGGAACAGAAACGGCTTCGGCCACCTGTTTCGTGATTTCGAGATCATATCCTGATCGGGTGCCATCCTTATCCATGCTGGTCAAAAGAATTTCGCCGGCACCCAGCGCCTCCGCCTTTTTAGCCCAGTCAACCGCTTCCAGCCCGGTATGGTACGTCCC
>JAGPFK010000126.1 GCA_018056585.1 Clostridia bacterium
CATAATTACCGCCGCCAGAACCAAAAGCCATCCGATAGGTGTAGGTTGTCAGGACGTCCGCCACACAATATGTTGATGGCATATACAAAAGAAGAATCTTATCAAAGCCTGTGACAAAAACCAGTCCGACACGGAGTGTCAGGAGAATTAAAATCAGCGGTCTGATGCTGGGAATCGTAATGCGTGTCAGTCGATTCCAGCGATTCGCACCATCAATAGCAGCCGCTTCAAACAGATCTTTGCTCACATTGCCAATGGCCGCAATATAGACAATGGTTCCGAAGCCTGCACCCTGCCAGATGTCTGTAAAACAATTGATCAGCCAGAAAACCGGTATGTGCGGATTAGCAAGCCAATTCTGCTTTGGAAGGCCAAAAAGCGAGAGGAGCTGTGTGATAGCCCCATTCACACCCAGAAATTCGCGAACAAGTGCGGCTACAATGACCGGGGCAATAAAGTTTGGCGTGTAGGAAATCGTCTGCACAGCACGTCGATAGCCTTTCCAGGGAACCTCCGATATAATCAGTGCCAGAATGATCGGCGCCACAAAACCCAGAGTCAGATTGAGGAGAGCCATGGCTACGGTGTTGCGAATCACCAACGGAAAAGTTTCTCCGGTAAAAAGATCAATGAAATTCTGAAAGCCAACCCATTTGCTTCCAAAAATGCCCTTTCCGATTTTAAAGTCCTGAAAGGCAATACAAATACCAACCATCGGTGCATAATGCAGCACAAGGTAATAGATGGCTACGGGTATGAAAATCAGATAAAGTGTCCCGTTTCGTTTCAGATCTTTTTTCCAGGGCACCTTCGGTTCTTTATATCGAAGTGTTTTAGCCGAATTCTGGCTTTTCTTGCTCATGACAAAACCTCATCCATAAAGAGATCAAGCGGAGACTGTTTGAGGGACAGCCTCCGCTTTTTTCGGGTTCATTCAGACTGCAGAGCACTGAAAGGCAGAGCCAGCACTTCTTCCAACTGACCTGACGCATCTTTAAAAGTAAAGTAGAATTTTGTAGCATAATCGGTTTCAACGTTGACTTCAGCGTCTTTTCCGTCTGCTGTTTCTGCTAGGACAATGCTCCATTTTGGCAATTGGCTGGTCGTATCCATTTCCCAGGTGCCGGTTGTTATTGTGCCCATTCCGCTGTAGATAACCGCACAAGTACCGTCTGAATAGCATTCCATGATTACTTTATCATTGCTTTCGCCGACAAAAGTATAGACCGTTTCAACTTCTGTTTTTGTTGTCATCGCCACGGTTATATCTTTCTTGCCATCACTGATCACAAATTCAAAGGAAAATGAGTTGTCTTCAGGATCGAGCGTGGCCGTATAAGAAGCATCGTTGATGGACAGCGTGATCGACTGTTTGTCAGCGGCCAGCTCCCAGGTTCCGGACGATTTATTTTCCGTACCCGCATATTCGACCAAAAGAGAGCATTTCCCGTCTTCTGTGCAATCGATCGTTATCTCCATAGCACCGTATTCACCCTCTGCAGAGCCTTTGAAAGTCAAAACGGTTTTTGCTTCCATAACTCGGTTTAACGTCAGCGTTTTCCCGTCCAATCCCTGATAGGTCGCCGTGTTGCCATCTTCGGAAAGTGTCAGGGTGTAGGTTTTGTTTGTTTCCGCTTCTGTTAATGTATAGACATTTCCATCTTTCTGCCACGTACCCTCAATGAATTCACCAATTGTATCCTGGAAGGTGCCGTTGTGCATCAGGCGAACCAAACTGTAATCATCGTCGCCCAACATAAATTCCTCAATAGCAACCCCCGTTTCATCTTCGGGATTATGATCAGCATCCGGAATATGCACAAAATTGCGGTCATAAAGTGTCGGCATATTATACAGCGTATCATTTGCATAAGCCAACGTCGCATACTCTGAACCGTCCAAGTTGGTCAGTACGACGGCCCGATCAGCTTTTTCCTTTTCATCCGGCTTGTCCTTATCCGGCATGTATTCGATTTCCATTTCCTTTATCTCATAATATCCAGCCAGATATTGATCGCCATTATAGAGAGACAGATAAAATATACCATTTGGATAAAAGTGAATGTAGTTGACCAGCTCAGAATATCCTTCCGGGGTCCAGCGGCACTCAAAGATGCCATCCGTTATAGCGGCTTCACCTGTTTTCGTTGTTTCAGTGGCTGTTGTTTCAGTCGTTTCGGTTGGTGCAGCGGTTGTCGAGGCTGTAGTCGTCGGCGTCGTTTGACAGGCAGCCAGAACGAAGATGACTAAAAACAGACCTGTAAGCAAACGGATGATTTGAATTTGTTTTTTCATGAGTCTTCCTCCCTCTTTTATTTTTCAGGCTATCCAGCTTTTCCTGGTAGATCTGTGTCGCCTTATCAGGGCTGTATTTATTCAGCGCCTTGACATAGGCTTCCCAGTCGGCATCGCTGAATGGGTCCTTTTCACCTTTAATGAAGGCCGGCACAGTCTTTTGCATGAATTCATTGACGTTTGTATGTATTTTGGTGATTGTTTTTTGTTCGTCAGGGGTTAACTGATTGTTGATCGCGTCTGTTATACCACCGGTGTTCTGATAGCGGATCCACTGATCGTAATTGTTCAGCAAAGAATCACTACCTCGGGTTAGAATAAGCGAATTACAGCCAAGGTAAAAGAAACGATTGCAATGACAGGCACTTTGCAGCATTCCTTTATCATACTGAATTGTATCCACCCAGGCATATCTCTTGGTGCCCCGTCGTTGCTCTTCCGGGACCTCATAGTAGGCTCCTTCTGTCAGACCATAACGTGTATACAATTCATTTTTCGTTACCTCATACTGTTCTTTATTTAGTCCAAGCGAACCAAGCAACGCGCCTTCCTGCGCATACATATAATCGAGCATCGAAAGAAGAGGCACCAGATCCTTGTCTTTTGCCGCATCGGTAATGATCCAACGGCTTGCGACCTGTCCGATTTGATACATGGTATACGGCTCGACATTCTGCTGCTCAGCCGAGCCATATTTGTCGTTGATGGGTTGGCTTGCCGCAAAATTGACCATACCGGCTTTTAAGCCTTCGCCGTCATCCAGTTTGCCTTCTAATTGTGCCATGATGCCTAACCAGAGGCCGATCTTTCCGGAGCGGACCTTGGCATCATCGATCCGATAAAACATGTCGGCTGTGTGCTCTGGAAAAGCCTTGTCTATCCAGCCATTTCGATACCATGTGTTCATGGCTTGAAGGTAAACCCTGAAATTTTCTTCTGTTCCGCCAAAAGCAATCTGCCCATCCTTGTTCCTATACCACATCGGCCCGCCGCCTCCGAAAGCACAGACCAGATCGCCCGTTTCAAGGTAACCGGGATAATAAAGGCTCATACAGTAGCCGTCTTGGATGTTCAGATCCTGTATGGCTCGTGAGAAGATCTCGAACATCCATTCCCAGTCACTGATGGTTAATGGGTCCTTCTGGCCGCTCGGAAACACAACATTATCCTCCCACGTTTCCTTATCTACAGAGCCATCTGCTAATTTCCCGGTGTAGGACCCGCTAAAAGTGCTGCCGTCAAGCGGATTTTTCCCATACTTGATGATCCAGTCGCGGCGGTAGATATAACCGCACCAGTTATAAGGGGGTTCATCACCCATGTTTCTAACTGTCAAATATTTCTTTTCTCCATTGACAACAAAAGCAGCCTGGTTTGCCAAATCAGGGTTTTGCTCGAGAAAAGCTTTGTAGTTCGGCATGTATTGATCAATATAATCCGTCAAATCAAGCACAATACCCTGCTCACACAAATCAACAATGGATCCGTCATACATCGTGGCATCCATCATGTCGGGGTAGTCTCCCGTTGACAGCAGCGTTTTGAAATTATCCATTTCCGCACCGGCCACTGGAACCAGAAAATCAAGATCGACTTTTTTGTTTTCGGGCCCCCATGTTTTTGTTAGAAGGTATTCTATGCTGGGGTTTTTATCATATGATTCATAATATGTGCTGTCTTCACTCTGGATGATCCAGACGCTGTACGATGCGGTCTCTTCCGTTGATTGGCCACCATCTGTGCCACAGCCGGCAAGCGAAATCGAACCTGCCATCGTAAGGCAGAGGATCCAAGCGGCTGCCCGCCTGAGAAGGTTTTTCTTACGTTTCATCCTTTTTTCCTCCCTTAATCTATTCCTTTGCTTTGTAATCAGACGGCAGATTTTCCCACCGCTGTTTCAGGTAATAGGCAGCCGATTTAGGCTGCCGCTGCCTTGTGAAAATACCTTTTCTGTTTCCATTCATTCGCATGGCATTTTCTCCAGTCTGAAAATCAGAAAAAGCCCAAACCTGTTCGCCTCGAATAAAATTGTATGAATCAAAAACGCGATGACACATCTGTAAGTATTCAATCTGATATTCCTGACTCCACATCACAGACGGCAATTTGTGCTCACTATCGGATGTATCGGCACCATACTCCGAAATAATAAATGGTTTATCAGGTATTTTGCTCTGCCATTTTTTCATTTCGTCATGAAAAGCCATTTCAGCCATACTGATTTCATTCCCGCCTAAAAAATACCAGCCATAGTACCGGTTCAACATGATAAAGTCGCATAAATGATTGGCTTGACAGGTATCCGGTCCGGCATGCATTAACAAAGTATAGCTGCAGGGACGATTTTGAAAATCAAGTGCACGGGCCTTCTCGAAGACTTGTTCCAGGTAAGGCAAAGATTCCGGTTCAGTTGTTTCGGGCTCGTTTAAGAGGCTGAAAGCGATCACGCAGGCGTGGTTCTTATCGCGCTTGATCATTCCTTCGACTGCTTCAAGGTGACGCTTTAACAACTGAGGTGTTGTCGGCTTGTTGAAAAAACCGCTTTGTTTGCCGCGAACAGCATCAAAAAAGTTCAGTGTGCTTGCCATCAGCCCAACGCCCGGCGTCTCATCAATAATGAGGATACCTTCTTTATCGGCCATTTGGTAGATTTCTTCACTGAAAGGATAATGGGCAGTTCGAAACGAGTTAGCACCGATCCATTTCATCAGTTCAAAATCCCGTTTCATGACACAAGGATTGTATCCGCGTCCAGCGACATCACTGTCTTCGTGTTTTCCGAAACCCTTAAGATAGACAGTCCGCCCGTTCAGCAGAAAATCCTGACCTTTGATTTCAACCGTTCGTACACCAATATCTTCCCAATATTCGTCGACAACCTCATTTTTATCTAAAACACGTAAAACAAACCGATAAAGATAGGCTGCATACACATCCCAAAGCTGTACATTTTTAATTGTCAAAACACCATTTTTCCCCCTTCCTTCAGCGACGGGTTTGCCGGATTCGTCGAAAACTGAAACCACCACATCATGCGGTCCATTTGTTTCAACCTGATATGCAACATTGGCATCTTGACCCCTTATATCATGCCTGACAGAAAAATCCAGAATATGCTCCGGTGGAACAGCAACCAACCAAACCGACCTCTGTAGTCCGGAATAATTGAAAAAATCAAAGTAAGGT
>JAGPFK010000127.1 GCA_018056585.1 Clostridia bacterium
GAGCAAAGAATACCGCTAAAAGGCCGCTGATGGTCACCCAGTTATACATATCGACCAGTTTATCTGGTTCAGCATCTTCGACCAGCAAACAGTTCCAGGCAACAGCCTCGATCATGCTGAAACCATTAAAAACAGTCGCGGTAAAAAACCACCAGAAATTTTTCGACAGCATGAGAAGAGCCGGCGGAATAGACCAGCTTAACAACCCAAGAATTAAAGCCGAACGCCTCCGGCCTATTTTATCAATCAAAATACCGCCCAACAGAGAAGTCACAATTTGAACGGCCATCCCGATGGTTAAAAGCAATCCGATCTGTTCATCTGAAACACCGAGATGCGCCATGTAAAGAGTCGCAAAAGGAGCATATAAATTGTAAGCAATACCCCATAACGGTTCACAATAAACACAAGCCCTCGGGTTTCCTTTAAGCTCGATTAAGGATTGAACCAGCGGGTGATGCTGCCTTTTCATGTAACCGCTCCTTCCCGACCGCGCATATGATTTGATTATACCATCATGGAATTGGACGCTCCTGTCTTTTCGTATAAAAAAGCCGGGGGGTCAGCCCGGCTTTCGTTTTTGACTCAGCAAATTCATTTCTATTTGTTTTTACCAACCCGGCTGTGATTCAACGCAACAGCCAACACCTTTGTAATAGCGCTGGCTGCAATCGTACATACCACGGCCTCAATCAATGCATTTGTACTGATCAAAGCGAGAACGATTGCTTTAACATTATCGCCTAACTCCCTGACAACATCGGCATCTCTAAAGAACAAGATCAAAGCGCTCACAAAAAGAAGCGTATTCAAAGCTGGTCCGCAAAAAGAAGCCAGCACATAAGACCAGGTTCCCTTTGGGTCTTTTTTGCTTGCGCCTTTGAAAATGACCCCAACCAACCAACCCATCAAAAGTCGGGGAACCATTGTCATAATCACCGTGTAAAGCGGATTAATCGACATCAGAGCCGTTCCAAAAGCATCCATGCCAAAGCATTGAATCAGACTGGTCAGCCCGAAAATGCCGCCCAGAATCAAGCCGCAGATCGGGCCTACCATCACAGCTCCGATAACGACCGGTATGGGAAGGAACGTAATGGAAACAGGACCGGACTTGAGATACCCAAGAGGGGTAAAAGCCATGAGAAACACGATTGCTGCCAGTATGGCCGTCTGTACCATCCACAGCGTCTTGTTATGAGTGTTCAATTCCATTTCTACTCTCTCCTTTGCTGTCGCCTCAAAATGAGTGCAACGCTTATATTAATAAAAGCAAAACTGCTTTTATTTCGAGTTTTTATGTTCCCGGTTTCCCTTCGGCTTTACGCCGGTCATTTTGCTGAAAGATCCTGAGAAGCCCCATCAAGGTTAAATTCGGTTCCGTGCGAATCGTGTGGTCCACCCTGCAATGCGGTATGATCTTTTCTGCAAACGTTCCGGTCGCCAGTACCATTAATGTCTTATTATTCCACTCATCGGTGATCCGGTCAAGGAGTCCGTCGATCATGGCCGCATGCCCATAAATCACACCGCTGAGCATGGCATCGATGGTGTTTCTGCCCAGCAAATGCCGTGGCAAATAAAGATCGATGCCGGGTAATTCTGTGGTCTTCGCAGACAAAGCGTCCAGCGAAGATCGAACGCCGGGACAAATCATCACGCCGCACAGTTCCCCTTTGTTATTGATCGCCGTCAGCGTTGTCGCGGTCCCCAAATCAATGATCACAAGCGGCGGCACAGTCAGAGACAAGGCACCGACGGCATTGGCAACAAGATCGGCTCCAACCTGAGACGGCATATCCGTTTTGATATCGAGGCCTGTTTTGACGCCCGGCCCGACCAGCAGTGGCTTAATGTTAAATAACTGTCCGATGGCCTGAGTCAACGTTTCATTCAGAGGCCGGACGACCGAGGCCAGGATTGCGTCCTGGATCGACGCACATGGGACCCGATGCAGACTCAAAAGGTCGCGAAAGATGATGCTGTATTCATCCGCCGTTCTATCTTTGTCCGTTGACACAGCCGAATGAAACAGCAAGCGTTCACCCCTAAAAACACCAATTGAAATCAACGTGTTCTCCATACAACATGCAAACAACATCTTTTCAGCCTCTGTCCGTTCCAAGAATATTTTCCGCTAATGTTATATTTTCGCGCAACTGATTTTTGTCACGCTGAAAAACACCCACACATGCTATGTCGATTGGCTTTAGCTGCTCATAGGTCTCCCGCAGCGCTGTTTCTGCCATTTCAGGCCACTTTTCCTGAGGAACCTGACTGAAAATCTGCCCGCCGGCAAAAACCTTAAAGGCAATACAGGGTTTATCAATGGATTGGATTACGGAAAACATCTGTTTTCTGTCTTCCATCCTGAAAATGATTTCTTTCGGCTTTCCGCTTATAAATGAACTGGGCGCCGCATCCTCCGCTCTTCGCGTGTTATGAAGGCAGGCCACATAAAAGTCGCAACCCCAGTCTTCCTCTTCCGCACGAAGAATCGTCCCGGGAACATGGGTGCCCAGTCCTGCTTTGATGCCCAAATCTTTAATCATTCGGATGCGTTCGCAAACAACATCAGAACGTCCGGCTTCACAAAGTTCATCGGTATCTGTCCCCCGATGATAGATGCCAAGCGGGTTTGCTTCGGCCATCATGCGTAAATTGGTCGCAAATTCGATCGGCGCGTAAGACTGGAAAATGAAATGGAGGGGTTTTTCCACGGTTGCCTGATGATGATAAACCGCGCGCAGCATGAAGTCATTGCCGAGCGGCAGCCACGTGTTGCAGCCATAGCGGATGCTTTCCTCCATCGCTTCTAAAACTTTTTCCTCTGTGTAATATCGCAGCATGTCATCACGAGAGATGAGTTTTGGAATATAGGTGTGACCGTTGATTGGATTGTCCCCTATGATCAGTCGTGTAACCGGTTCACCCAAAAAATCAACTGTTTTCAGCATCCCTTCACCTCCGAACCTATTCTGATTTTCATTATACCTCAGAACCAAAAACTTTTTGGTTTCAAATGACAGAAAGATCGATTCATGCTATCGTTAAGATAAGACGAAAACTGTCAGACAGGACGGCTTTTTGGCCTTTGGGAGGTGTGCATGATGTCCCCTACTCAAAAACCAAATGTTCTTTTTATTTTGACCGATGACCAACGATATGACACCATCGCCGCTTTGGGCAACCCGATCATCCAGACCCCTCATATGGATTTTCTTGTTGACCATGGAACGGCTTTTACGAAGGCTCATATTCCCTGTGGAACATCTGGCGCCATTTGTATGCCGAGCCGTGCCATGATCCATACCGGTCGGACTCTTTTTCATCTGTATCGGGAAGGTCAGGACATATTACCTACACATACAACCCTTGGCGAATGCCTGAAAAGCGCGGGCTACCAGACCTTTGGGACAGGTAAATGGCATAATGGAACGGCAGCTTTTAATCGCAGCTTTGAAGACGGGAGCGCCATCTTCTTCGGCGGCATGTGGGATCACTGGAATGTCCCTGTCTGCCATTATGACCCGGCAGGCCTTTATGATAATGAAATCAACACCATACCGAATTTTTATGCCAGTAATGAGATCGATCGGGTCCATTGTGACCAGATTACACCGGGCAGGCATTCAACCGAATTGATCAGTCATGAAGCCATCCGCTTTATCAATCACATGGAAAACGAGCCTTTTTTCCTCTATGTGTCATTCTTAGCGCCGCATGATCCTCGTTCCATGCCGGAAGCATTCCACCGTCTTTACGATCCGGATCAAATTTCATTGCCCGACAATTTCATGACAGAGCATCCATTTTGTTATGGTATTGAGTCCATTCGCGACGAAACTCTGGCTAAAAGGCCGCGTGATCCAAAAGAAATCCGCCGTCATATTGCAGAATATTACGCTATGATCTCACATCTTGATTATGAAATCGGGCGTATCCTGGAAGCACTGGAACAAACTGGAAAGGCCGATCGGACCCTTGTTATTTTAGCCGGTGACAATGGGCTGGCATTGGGCCAGCATGGGCTAATGGGTAAACAAAACTGCTATGAGCATAGCATTCGAATTCCGCTTATTTTTTCAGGGCCCGGCATCCCCGAAGGCCTTCTTTGCGATCAGTATGTTTATCTTCTGGATATCTTCCCAACATTATGTGATTTGTTAAAGATCGATCACCCAAAATCCGTTGAGGGCCTGAGTTTGTGTCCACTCATGCAAAATCCCAACAAACCTTTGCGTGAAACACTTTACTTTGCCTATACGGATCTCATTCGCGCTGTTAAAGATGATCGCTTCAAACTGATTGAATATAAAGGCCAAACCCGGCACACTCAACTGTTTGATCTGAAGGCCGATCCATCAGAACGACAGAATCTTTATGGATCACCAGGATCTGATCCAACGGTTTCCCGCTTGCGGTCGGAACTCAAACGATACCGCGATCTGTGGGAAGAAGAAAAACATCCGCTCGGTGCCTCTTTCTGGCTTCATTCAGGTCTTTGACCGCCGTCAGTCAAGGTCGACCCCGATCTGTATTTTGTCGGGCTGACGCCGAAATGGCGTCGGAAAGCACGACTGAATACAAATACGCTTGAATAACCAAGCTGATCAGAAATCTCACTGATACCCAGGTCGGTTAATGCCAGCCATTCAGCCGCCACCATCAATCGCCATTTTTGGCGATAAGCAGAGGGACTGCAGCCGGCATAACGATAGAAAAGGTTGCGCAGGGTTCGTTCTGACAAAGACAATCTCTCGGCCATCTCTTGAATGGACAAAGCTCCGTGGTTTTCTTTAAGCAAGCGAACGGCTTGCCGAAAAGCACCAGACCGTTGTTGTTCCTGACCGCTTTCCCAGAAAGATAACCATGAAGCCAGCTGGCCTAAAATCAATGACGAAGCCAATTGAGGCCGCCCATTTTGCAGGGCTTCCAAGGCCTGTTTACAAAGCGTGCATCCTGGTGTTTCGAAAATTTCAAATAACCTGTCCGGCATAAAGAATTCTTCTGATTGCTTTGATAAGGTATCCGTAAGATAAAATTCAATCCACCAGAAATGCCACATGGCCCCGCCTCTGGGATTGAGATCGGTCCCATAGTGTCTGATGTCGGAGCCGTGAACCAGAATCAGAGTATCAGATGTCAGGGAAACAGACTTTGAAGATAAATCAAGGCATCCATGCCCGTCAACCGTATAGATGGCAACAAGTCGATTCATATCTTCATCGAACCGATTGACCTGATAGGATGGATCGGTATGAACCTGATACAAGCAGGTAACCGACAACGCCCAGTTTTGCTCACCGGGTTCAGCATGGGCAAAATCAAATGAAACAGCCATAGGGGGCTATCAATCTCATTTTCCGATTTTGTTAAAATTATACCAATAAAAACCTTCTTTTCAACTCATCCATGTCTTATACTGGTCATATAGAAGGGACGTGAATGTATGCTGGGTGAGCCGGATGGAATTCGA
>JAGPFK010000128.1 GCA_018056585.1 Clostridia bacterium
CCCCTTTTATCAAAAACTAACGGCTAGGGTTCGAACAGTAGACCCGCAAAGCATCATTTTCCGTGAGAACAGTTATTTTTCAAATATCGGTATTGAGTGTCTGGGTGGACCTATCCTCGATCCTTCTGGAGAAAAAGACCCTCTGCAAGCTTTTTCCCCGCATGGTTATGATTTGGTGGTGGACACAGAGGCCATCGTTTTGGCCAGTCATAACCGTGTGAACGTTATTTTTGACGCGCACCGTCGCACCCAAGAACGCCTTGGTGTTCCGGTTCTCGTCGGTGAATGGGGTGCTCACGGCCATTATGCAGAAGGTCTGGAACATATTGAGCACCTGCTTCATCTCTTTGATCAATACCTTTGGAGTCATACCTACTGGTGCTATGACAGTCATTTTGATCAAGCACCTGTCTTAAAGGTCCTTAAAAGACCCTACCCCCGTGCTGTTTGCGGCCTGTTGTTAAAATATGAATTTAACCGTAAAGATAACCTTTTCAGCATGACCTGGAACGAAGAGGGCTGTTTTTCTTCAACAGAAATCTATCTGCCTGAAAAGAGTTTTAACCTGTCCGTTGACGGGCCCTACGAAGTCACCCCTTTGAAAACCGGTGCTGTTTTACGCTTGTTACCCAAAGGTGGTCAAAGGAATCTTTTGATCTCACTTTAATTTCGTTCAAAAAAGACATTGATCCTTTGCTGTTATTCAAGCATAAAAATCGGTTAAGGAGGTGTGTCGTGATGGGTGCTTTCTCAAAGTTGTGGTCAAAAATAAAAAATCAGTATTCGTTTTCAAAAGAAGGCTTATCTTTTAAAGAAAAATTCTATCTGGCGCTGCCTGGACCTGCCGGTTCACTGAGCAGTGTGCTCATTCATAATGTCTACATTAAGCTTTATACGGACGTAATTAAACTCGATCCCATGTATGTTGGGATGGTTTATTTCTGGTTCAATATCTGGAACACCATCAATGATCCTATTTTTGGCGTCTTTATTGATAAAATGAAATACAAGCCAGGCCGCGGTAAATTCCTCTATCTGATGCGTGTCACCGTGCCATTTATTATTTTATGCCTGGCATCCATGCTTTTCGCCAACCCGGAATGGCCGCAAAAAGTCATTTATTATGTTCTTTTGGGCGAGCTGTTCCTTTTTGACACGGCTTTTACCCTTTTCAGCATAGCCAACAACTGTTACTTTTTAATCGCTGCTCCAACAAAAGAAGAACGGGTCGACGTGAACATTCTTCGCGGTTATATTGCCAATATTGTCAGCTTTTTCGCCACATTGGTCCCTTCTTTTCTGCTGGTTGGTAATCGTGATAACAATCGGATGCAAATCATCATGATCCTCATGGGCGTCATTGCCCTGAATGCTGTTGTCTATTTTGTTGCGCTGTTTAATCTCAAAGAAACGCCCGAGATGTATAAAGCAGGCGGAAGCGAAGCCATCGGTATTAACCTGGCCTCGCTATGGGAAGATGTTAAAAGCATTCTTAGTATGAAGGCTTTCTGGGCCTGGTTTTTCTATGGAATAACGGCACTTGCGCCATCGGGAATTTATTTTACGGCATTCTTATATTACATGGATCATGTCATCCGGGCTGATGGCCTGCAAACCACGATTACAGATGTCTTTCCGATGCTTTTTGTTTTCGCCGTTTATCCTGTCCTCGGCAACATCGTCAAGCGTTATGGCGGGAAAAAAGCCATTTTTGCCGGTATGATCCCTTATATGGCAGGTTATGCTTTGCTCTTTTTCGCTCAAACCTGGTGGCAGGCGCTGATTTCTTACATACCCATCATGACCGGTAAATATCTGGCCGAGACAGGAGCCGCACCCCTGGGCGCGGCCATCATCGATGAAAACGAGATGTTGACAGGTACTCGTAAAACCGGCCTTTTCGGCGCTGTCAACGCGATTCTGGCAGCGCCTGTATCCGGTATCCAATTAATCATCTTCATGGGACTTCTCAAGCGTTTTGGCTACGATGAGCATGCCGCTGTTCAGTCTGCTGAGGCCATGCTGGGTATTCGGATCGCAACGGCTTTGGTTCCCATCATTTTCTGTCTGATTGGCATGATACCGCTCAAGCTTTTTCCTTATGACAAAGAAAAAGAACAAGAACTCTCGCGATTCAGTGCCAGCCGCCGCAGGGGAAATGGGGCCGGCAAGGAGGATCTGCCGGTATCAACCTAGCTAAAATATATGGGAAGATCATGCACCTCTTTATTGATTCTTTCCCTCATAAAAGCGGTCACGGCCTTCTTTGATCAAATCAACCGCTTCGAAATGGCGGTATTTGCGCTCTGACACCGTTGGTTTCCACACCGTCTGCAGAAAACCGAGCAACCTGTCCGGGTTCAAATGAGTCTTGCCATAATCGACTGTTTCCGGAAAGTTCTCAGTCATTGCCCAGTTGCTGCCGGTTAGGACCTGGTCATAACCATTTTCATCAAGAAGCCTGTATGCTTCAATATAACGCAGTTGATCCGGGTGATCTGGGCAGAAACTACCATAATACCAATTGCTTTGCAGGACGGAGCGTGGCATTTGTTTCAGGAACGTTTCCGGATGGTTCCAGATATAATCTGACCAGATCCATGGCCGAACACCAAAGCTCTCAATTTCGTTCAGATAAAAAAAGAGATCATGCCACCACAAATCCTCTTGACGAACCACTGCATACAAATAGGCGCTTTGGTGCATATAGGTTTCCTCATCCATGCCAATGTGGAAAAAATCCGGCGTATCGAAAATCTGAATAACTTCTCTAATCAGGTCTCGGCAGACTTCATAATATTGCTTTGTGGAAACACATCGCGCATACTCACCCAGCCATTCATCATGCGCTGTCGAAAAGTTTAATTTAGGTATCGGGTTTAATCCCATTTGGCGCATTTTAGCCAATTCCTGCCGCAGCTGGTCTACAGACCAGGCACCCTCCACACCAATTTCAGGATGACTTTCATATAAAACGCCTTCACCCAAGTCAATCACAACAGTGTTTGCAGAAACCGCTGCTAATCTGCTCAGGATTTCGTCAAAGGTCGGTTTATCAAAGCGCAGGGCATCGCTGGCATTAATGTACTCCCTTATATGAGGCGCATCCTTTTCCATCCACATATTGTACCCGAGATGAATCAGATAGCCCCAGATCATCTGATCCTGTTTTTCGATTGCCATCATAAAAACCTCCTTCATGCTTTTCTCTTTGCGATAAAAGTCTCATCTTCCAATTAAAAGGGTAGCCAAGTTTTTGCAGCTACAATATAATGTTTCTATCAATAACCTTATCATAATCAGGAGGTTGGGTCCATGATTTTGATCCAGGACACACCGCATCATGCCGGCGTGACGATATGCGGCGACCAGGCTGATTTCAGCCATCTCTATGAGGCAATCTATGACATGTGTTCAAAGGTCGAGGTGTTCCCGATTGAAGAGCCGTGGCTCATCAGAATGCTGGCCTTAAGTTATGATCTGAGGCATGCGATGCAAGGTGACCGGGATATGGAACTGGTCGAGAGCGGTATCGAAACGACTAAAGAAAACAAAACAAGCATGGAAGATCGGTCTTATCGCTCACTTTATAATTTTTATCATAAAATTTATATTTTATGGCCTGAGATTCTTTATGAGCTGATTGCCTTAGAAAGACTCATTAAAATCTATGCGCAAGTCATCGGCAAAAATTCTGACTATATCCTCAAACAAGCAAAATCATTGTGGGATCAGAACATAGCCGTTGCCAGGATTTTCCAAGCAGCAGTCATGAAAGAGGCCAGCTCATTAATGACACCCAGGACATTTGCCAGAATGCAGAAAAACCTTTATTTGAGTGAACCCTTGCTGTATGACTTTTATGATCAATATATTGACAGGCTTTGTATGGAACACGTCCAGCTGCCTGCTGAGAAGCGCTTGAAAAATATACCTGCCATTGCCAGAAAATTCAAAGATCCTGGTGATGACTATCTGCTTTTAAAGCGCAGCATTGATGAATATGCAAGAGAACATCATACCTATCGCGATAATGTCCGTTTTATTGACGACTATCCGGTGGACGTGGACTGGTAAGAGCATGGGAGGCTTTTGCCGAACGGATTTATTCGATTTTATACACTTCGTTGCAATCAGCGTATAACCCCGCGCGACAAAGCTGGCCCCAGCCTGTTACGGCTTCCCTGCTTCCGTCAACATCCGGATCCACATACTTCCTACACCACATATTCAGTTGATGCCTCATCTCTAAGATCATTCGCTGCCGGCACGGTTCCGCTATCTGATTGATTTCTTCGCGAGGGTCTTGCTGCAGATCATAAAACTCATGCGGCCCATAGGGATAGCGATGGATGTATTTGTACTGACTTGTGCGCAGCATACGAACCGGCCCATATTCCTCAAACACAAAAACGCATCGCCCATCCGTTGATGGGTCTTTTTGTCCTCTGATTATGGGCAACAAGCTTTGACCAGGCAGGACAAATGTTTGTGGGTCTGATATTTGCGCAAGGTCCAGGATCGTTGGGTAAATGTCCAGCGCACTGGCTAGATTTTCTATTGTTTTTCCTGAACGATTTGTCAGAGGTGGATACGACAAGATAAAAGGGACCTGAACTGATTCTTCATACATGTTTTGCGGGAATGTACCGTTTCCCTTGCCCCAAATTCCATGATGGCCCATGCACATCCCATTGTCTGATGTAAAAATAACAACTGTATTTTCACGTAAGCCAAAAGCATCCAACGCTTCCAATAATGTGCCAACGCAGGCATCCATTGCTGTGATAGCAGCAAAGTAACCTTGCAAATTCGTTTTTCGTCTGGGCGTTTGGTAGACCGGCCCGCCTGTCTTGTCCGGGTGATCCGGCACATCCGGGATACTGTCAAATCGGCAATTTTCATAAAGATTGATGTATTCTTCCGGATGATGTTCCCTCTCCCAGGGCGCATGGGGTGCTGTATAGTGAACACTTAAGTAAAAGGGGTTGTCCTGTCTGGAAAACTGTTCGAGCCAGCTCAGCGCTTTATCCGTCACCTTATTGGTGATATAAGCATTTTCAATTTTTATACTGCCATTTTCAACGATGTCCGGATAATAATAGTGGGCTCCTCCTTTCCCTATGGTATACCAGTGACTGAATCCGTGCTGAGGTGACAGGCTGTCGCCAAGATGCCATTTTCCGGCGAGTGCGCAGGTGTATCCCTTCTCAACCAATGCGTCTGTATAAGTGCGCTGTCCTGACAGATACTGGATAGGTTTATTTTCATCGGCATAACCACCATAGGGATTATTAATTCCCAGCCGGTCCATTTTTTCTTTATCGACGTTTCCGCTTCGTAGCCAGTCGTGAATACCATGTGCAGACGGTATTTTCCCGGTCAGGATAGAAGCGCGCGCGGGCGAGCAGACAGGTGAAGCACAGAAAAAATGCTCAAATCGGACGCCATTTGCCGCCACGCTGTCTATAT
>JAGPFK010000129.1 GCA_018056585.1 Clostridia bacterium
ATCTACATCCTTCCCTGGGTCATACCAACCGTTATCACCTTATTGATGTGGCAAGGACTTTTGGAAACAGACGGCGGCCTGATAAATCAAATTTTAAACCTGATCGGTCTTCCGTCCGTTCCATGGCTGAGCCACCCCATGTGGGCCAGGGTAAGCGCCATCGGTGTCATGACCTGGTTCTCTTTTCCATATTTTATGGTGATTGCTTTTGGAATGCTCAAGTCCATTCCAAAGGATTATTTTGAAGCGGCCAAAATAGACGGGGCCAGCGGTGCTTATATCTTCTGGCACATCACTCTTCCGTTGCTTTATCAAGCCATGGTACCCACGCTGATTATGTCCTTTATGATGCAAATCAACCAGTTTGGCATCTATTTGCTCACACAAGGCGGTCCTCCTTCGGACAAACTGGGTGCTCCCGGTGCCACGGACCTTTTGATTACCTACATATTCAATACGGCGTTCAATACGAAGCGCTATGCAGTTGCAGCAGCTTATTCTGTTATTCTGTTCGCTGTCATTTCTGTTCTGGCCTTATTCATCATGAACCAGAACAAGAAACAGACAGAAAGCTAAGGGGCGTCTGATATGAAAAGCATCTTCTCAAAAATAATACTGCACATATGCTTATTTGTGCTCGCTGTGATTATCCTCATCCCATTTGTTTATGTTCTGCTGATTTCATTTGGCAAAAACGTCGTGGATACAAGTACTGTCATACCGGAACAGTTGACATTGGACAACTATATCAGGCTTTTTACCCAAACAGATTTCCTGAATTGGCTGAAAAACTCATTAATCGTCTCTTTTGGAGCCATGATCATTTCTGTGATTTTGGTGTCTGTGACGGTGTATGTTTTATCGAGACTTAAATTTCGTGGCAGATCAGCGTTATTTCAGTTTATCTTATTGATTCAGATTTTCCCCTTAACGCTGTCAATGGTTTCGTTGTTTCATATTTTTATGCGGCTTAATCTCGTGAATCGCTTATTTGGTCTTGTTCTTGTTGATTCCGCTTTGGCTTCAGCCGGTCTCATTCTGTTAGCCAAAGGTTATTTTGATACGATCCCTTATGAACTGGATGAAGCGGCCATGATTGATGGGGCCAATCCGTTTCAGATTATAGCCAAAATTACACTGCCTCTGGCAAAGCCTATGCTGTCTGTTGTCGCACTTCAAAGTTTTGTTATTTCCTATAACGAGTATGTCATCGCCAGCACCGTCATGTCTGAAGGCCTTGAAAACCTGCCTTTGTCTGTTGCGCTTCAAAGTATGATTACGGGTCAATACGGACAGAACTGGAGCCAATATTGTGCGGCCGCCGTGCTTGGCAGCTTGCCAATGTTGCTGCTGTTCTATTCCATGCAAAAATACTTCATCGGTGGTTTGACCGAGGGAAGCGTAAAAATGTAAGGAGAGAGAGATGGAAAAAGCTGCCGTTTATCACATCAGTGAACACATTTTTGCTTATGCAACGAAGCCGGATACCCTTGCTGTCCGCCTTAGAATGAAAGCCCAAGACTGTACCGGTGTTTTTATCTATTACAAGAATCTGTATGATCATACGGATACATTTTACAAAAAACCGATGCAGATCATTTTGCAGGATGATCTCTGTGTTCTGTATGAAGCCAAAATTCAAATTCCCCAAAAACACTTTAAATATTACTTTCAGATAGAGACATCCGATGGCTTGTTTTATTACACAAGCGACGGATTTCTTGATTTTGTCAGTCATACGCATTGCTTTTATTATCCAGCCATCCATGAAGATGAAATCATATCGCTGCCAGGTTGGGCTGAAGGCAGCATGATCTATCAGATTATGGTTGACCGCTTTCTAAATGGAGATCCATCCAATGATCCGTCCTGTGTGGCGAATGTGAACGAAAAACCGGATCGGAATACATTTTATGGGGGTGATTTTCAGGGCATTATTCAAAAACTTGACTACATTCATGATCTTGGCGCTGAGATGATTTATTTAAGCCCGGTCTTTGCATCGCCGACTTATCATAAGTATGATGTCAAAGACTATTATGAAATCGAAGAATCTTTCGGTGGAAAAGAAATGCTGGCTGAACTGGTTCGCCGGGCCCATGAAAAAGGAATCCGGATTATTCTGGATGCTGTATTCAATCACTGCAGTGTGCAAAATGATCTTTTTCAGGATGTAATTAAAAACGGAAAAAACTCAAAATTCAGCAGCTGGTTCTATATCGAAGACTTTCCAGTTGATCCGGACCGATGCAATTATGACACGTTTGCAGGAGCAGTTCCAGAGATGCCGCGTTTCAACACGGCCAATCCTGAAGTGATTCAGTATTTGACAGACGTTGCTCTTTATTGGACAAAAGAGCTTTGTATTGATGGTTGGAGGCTGGATGTAGCAGATGAGGTTTCTCATGCTTTTTGGCGAGAATTCAGAAGAAAAATCAAATCGTATGACGAGGATGTACTGATTATCGGCGAGGTATGGAATCATGCGGGTAAATGGCTGTTGGGAGACGAATTCGACACCGTTACAAATTATAAATATCGTGGCTATCTGTTGGATTTTGCCTTGGGGAAAATGAACGCAGATGAATTCTGGAACAAGAACAATGCAAATAAAATGCATTACAAGACACCCGTATTCAATTATCTTGTTATTTTCCCAGGTACCCATGACACGATCCGGGCTGCGACTTTGTTAGGGGATGAATCCATTTATCGGCTGGTTCTTGCAGCTACGCTCAGTATGGATGGCATGCCTCTGATCTATTACGGTGACGAGATTGGGTTGCAGGGAGGTGAGGATCCAGATAACCGCCGAGCCATGCCTTGGGATGAGGTGGACAATAAAGTTGAAGGAATCAAAGAATTGGCTCAATTTCGAAAAAACAGTGAGGTTTTGAAAAAGGGAAGCCTGGAAAGATTGGATTGCGATGGTCGTGTGATTGCTTTTAAACGCTTTTTAGGCCAGATGAGTCTTTCTGTGGTATTGAATTTTGAACCACATGATGTTCAGTTGTCTGGAAAATATAGTGAGATTTTACAAGGGAAAGGAGTCATCACAGAAAATGGACTTTGTGTCGGCGGCCGGGATTTTGCGATCGTGAGGTAGTTATGGAAGATATGATTCAGATTTTGTCACCCACACCGGAATGGATTGTTTTTCAACATCATGATGGGTCTGCGTCAATTCGACTTTCCGGAGTCGCGAAGGTGAATGGTAACAATTACCCTATTTTAAGGGTCGTTGATGTCAATAGCGAGAAAACAGTTTTTTATCAAAAACTACCACTGATAAATTCAGAATGGCAGACCGATGTCTCTCTGGAGGCGGGATCCTATCGCATCGAAACAGGCATCGCTTTAGAAGCAGCCGATTATAATCCATACTATCTGGCCAGAGGTGACATCTGGCGTCATCTCTTTGTCGGTGATGTTTTTGTGATCGCTGGGCAAAGTAATGCTTCAGGTTATGGAAGAGGAGCAGTAGATGATCCACCTCAATATGGTGTTTCGATGCTTTCTGAAAAATGGTCGATTGCCGCACATCCTGTTGCACATCTGCCACCAGGGTTCCCGAATACCGACTTTCTAAACAGTGGCCATAGTGCCTGGATCAAACTAGGCAAACTGATTTTAAGTCATCAAAAAATGCCTGTTGGCCTTGTGCCTGTTGCTCTAAACGGCTCTGGTATCGACTTGTGGGCACCTGGTACACCTCTTTTTGAACATATGATAAAAATGGCCAAACAAAGCGGTGCAGCACATCTCATCTGGTATCAGGGCTGCACAGATACCAACAATCCAACCGGGTATGAGGAAAAACTGAAAACGTTGATAGAAACCACAAGAGAGAAGCTCGGTGATCTTGAAATTTATCTTGTGCAGATCAGCGGTACGAAAGGCACAGCTCAATCGGATGAAGGGTGGCGGCTGATTCGAGAGGCTCAACGGAAAGTCGCGGTCGAACTGAAGACTTTTTTGATCCCAACCTATGATTTTTGTCATTACAGCGACGACATTCATTTAAGTCCCAACGATAATCTCCTGTTGGCTCAACGGCTGTTCAGCACATATGTAGATAAAAAGAAGAACGGGTCGGTAAAAATCAGGAAAGGCAAAACAACCGAACTCATCTTTGATGCGATGCTGCAACCTGAAAGTGTAAACCATCTGGTTGTTCTGGACAAGGAGAAAAATAAGATCAATTGCCATTTCCAGGTCAGAGGAAACACTGTAAAGATCATAGGCGATCCGGGTCAGATGCAAATAGTAACGCTGCCTTTTGGACGGTTGTATAAAGGTCAAACATTGAGGTATGTCTCTGGTGATCCCGTCCCCTATTTTTATCTTGACCTTCATGAGCCAGAAGACGGACAAGTCTGACAATGAAAAGGAGGAAAAACAAAATGAAAAAACACATTTCTATTTCACTGGTTTTATTAATGATTCTCGCAATGATGGCCGTGTTGTGGACTGGATGCGGTCCTTCAGACAAAACCAGTTTAACAACAACCACCACAACCGAATCGACTGATGAATCAGACAAAGATGCCTATACAGTTACATTCGATCTCAACTATGAAGGCGCGGAAAATTCCATTGAGCCGCAAACGGTAAAGGCTGGAGAGTATGCAACTGAACCACCTGAACCCATTCGTGAAGACTATTCATTTGAAGGCTGGTTTACAGAGCCGGAGATGAAAAACCGATTCGATTTTGCTGCAACTCCGGTGACTTCTGATATAACGCTCTATGCGGGATGGTCTGAAGCGGTTTATTATATTGCGGGCAACTTTACAGGATACGAGCCCAAAAAACCAGGATTTAGCCTGAAAACAGTCGATGGGGAAGACGGATGGTATTGGATCCGGGTCGAATTAACAGAAGAAGTCAGAGATGCAGCTTATGACGGGCACTATTACAAGATAACAAACGGCACATGGGATGCTGATGGTTGTTGGGGTGCCGATCATTATGCCTTGCAGCCTGCTCCAGAATCACCGACAGGAGGCGGGTTAGGTTCCGTTTATATCTATGAAAACTGCACATTGACAGTTTGTTTTGATTCCGTTAATAAGATTATTTATGATGACTCGATGGTTCAAACCTTTGAAACTCCACGTATTTATGGAGATTTTAATACAGCGATGGGTAGGGGATCAGACTGGAGTACGGCGGATGATGAAGCTCTTGAATTAACCGATCCGGACGGCGATGGCATCTACACCGGCCTTTACAAAATACCGGCTTACACCGGAAGCAATGAAAATGGCTATTCTATGGCTGTTGTCCTGTCGCAGCGATATTACATATCAGAATATGGTCATGGATGGGGCGCCGATGAACAGTATACATTCGAGGGAGAGCCGGCCGGCATGGGTAAAATCAGTTCTCTTTTACCTAAAGAAGACACAATTTACGAATTCGCCTATAACAGCGAAACACATCAAACCACTGTTACGGAGCTAGAACC
>JAGPFK010000130.1 GCA_018056585.1 Clostridia bacterium
GTTACGCTTTTCCGTCGCAACCCAGAACATTCTTGATCTTATGAGCCACCAGGCTCTTGATCTCTGAGCGGGCTGGGCCCAGATATTTACGCGGGTCAAATTCACCCGGATTTTCTGCAAAACACTTGCGGATGGTCGCGGTCATGGCCAACCGGAGATCAGAATCGATGTTGATTTTGCAAACGGCCATCCGGGCAGCCTGCCGCAGCATATCCTCAGGGATACCAATCGCATGGGGCATGTTACCGCCATACTGATTAATCATATCAACATATTTGGGCAATATAGAGCTGGCGCCATGAAGAACAATCGGGAAACCAGGCAAGCGCTTTGCAACTTCTTCCAGAATATCGAATCGAAGCTGCGGTTTTTGTCCAGGTTTGAACTTGTAGGCGCCATGACTGGTCCCAATGGCGATGGCCAATGAATCACATTCAGTCCGGGTAACAAATTCATAGACTTCGTCCGGATTGGTAAATAAGGCGTCTTCATCCGTAACGTTGACCGCATCCTCAATACCGGCCAGCCGGCCCAGTTCGGCTTCAACAACCACACCGCGCGGATGAGCGTATTCCACAACCTGTCTTGTGAGCTTGATGTTTTCTTCAAAGCCAAGATGAGACCCATCAATCATGACCGATGTAAATCCGCCGTCAATGCAGCTTTTACAGAGTTCAAATGTATCTCCATGGTCAAGATGAAGCACAATGGGAAGACCGGTCTCAATCAGAGCGGCTTCAACCAGTTTGGTCAGATAGGTGTGACTGGCATATTTTCTTGCTCCGGAAGAAACCTGAAGGATCAGCGGCGCATTCAACTCTTTAGCAGCCTCGGTGATCCCCTGAACAATTTCCATGTTGTTGACATTGAAGGCACCGATGGCATAACCGCCCTCGTAAGCTTTTCGGAACATTTCCTTTGATGTGACAAGTGGCATATTCTTCAACTCCTTATATCATGATCTAACGCCTTTTGGGAAGCACATCATAATTCAATTTAAAGGTGCAGCCCCATACATAATCATTCTATGATTGATTTTGGGTCGCGTCAATGTTTTTGGCCTCTTTCTCCAAAAGAGAAAGCCGGTCGATGACAGCAGACAGCATGTCCTGATAGCGTTTTTGCTTGTCGTATTCGGACATAACGACTTTTTTTGGAGCTTTCTCTACAAATTGACGGTTGCTGAGCTTGTTTTCAACCCGCTTCAATTCATCTTCCAGGTTTTCTTTTTCTTTTTGAAGGCGGCTTATCTCCTGATCCAAGTCAATCAGATCGGCCAGCGGTACATATATTTCACCTCCATCGAAAACAGCCGTTACTGCCGTCAGGGGAATATCAGTTTTATCAGCTTGCGTTTTAAGTTCTGAAATGCCGGCCAAATGCTGCAAGTAAGCCTGTCCATTTATAAAATGCTGCCTGATGACGGGATCTTCAGAAACCACAATCAAATGAATTTTCACAGACGGTGCCACATTCATGCGCGTCCGGATGTTGCGGATTTCCCGGATGGCTTCCATGAGGACCGTCATTTCCTGTTCTTCTTGCGGAAACTGCAAGGTCGGATTTGGCTTAGGCCATGCTGAAACCATGATGCTCTCGTCTTCATGAATGAGGTGCTGATAGATGACCTCCGTAACAAACGGCATAAAGGGATGCAGCAGCTGCATTGCCTCCATGAGTACTTGATTCAGAACAAATTGTGCTGTCTGCCGGCTTTTGGATCCCTGACTGCCATTTAGGCGCGGTTTGCTCATTTCAATGGTCCAGTCACAAAATTCTTCCCAGATAAAACTGGTTATTTTAGCCAAAGCAAGCCCAAATTCATATTTCTCTATATTGGCGGTCACTTCTTTTTTCAGGGTTTGCAAGCGTGATAAAATCCAACGATCTTCCAGATTGAAATCATTGTTGCTGATCCCTGAAAAATCCATTTCGTCATCGAAATTCATCACGGTAAATCTGAACGCATTCCAGACCTTATTAATGAAATTACGTGAAGCCTCCACTTTTTCATATTGAAAGCGCTGGTCGTTGCCCGGAGCGCTGCCATGAATGAGAGCGTATCGAAGCGCATCGGCACCATAAAGATCGATCACTTCCAAAGGATCGATGCCGTTTCCCAGAGATTTAGACATTTTACGGCCTTCGCTGTCGCGAACAATGCCATGGATCAGAACCGTATGAAAAGGCACTTTCCCAGTATGTTCCAGGGCGGAAAAAATCATGCGGGCTACCCAAAAGAAAATAATATCATAGGCCGTCACCAAAACATCGGTTGGATAAAAGCGCCTCATGTCGTCCGTGTCATCTGGCCATCCAAGCGTTGAAAAGGGCCAGAGCGCGGAAGAAAACCAGGTATCGAGGGTATCTTCATCCTGTAATAAATTGGAACCTTTACATTGATCGCACATCTGCGGCGTTTGTTCAGAAACGACGATTTCGCCGCAGTCCTGGCAGTACCAGGCCGGTATGCGATGGCCCCACCACAACTGGCGCGAGATACACCAGTCTTTTACATTTTCCATCCAGTTGAAGTATATTTTTTCAAATCGATCCGGTACAAATTGGATTTGTTTTTGTTTCACAACAGCTATAGCTGGTTCCGCCAGCGGCTTCATCTTAACGAACCATTGAACCGAAATACGTGGCTCGACCACCGTATGACAACGATAGCAGGAGCCAACGAAATGCCTGTAGGGTTCTGTTTTGACTAAATAGCCGCCAGCTTTCAGATCTTTTACAATGAGTTGGCGCGCCGTCATTCGATCCAGGCCGGCATAGGGGCCTCCGTTTTCATTGATGCATGCATCGTCTGTCATGATGTTCAGCATCGTCAGATTGTGTTTCAGACCCACTTCGAAGTCATTTGGATCATGAGCCGGCGTGATTTTCACAACACCCGTTCCAAAATCTCGTTCAACATAAGGATCAGCAATAACCGGGATCGTCCGGTTCATCAACGGCAAAAGGACTTCCTTCCCAACAAATCGGGTGTAGCGCTCATCATCCGGATGGACAGCGACGGCGGTATCTCCGAGAAGTGTTTCAGGTCGGGTTGTGGCGATAACAAGCGCATCGCTGCCGTCTGTTAACGGATAGCGAATATGCCAAAGAAAGGAATCTTCTTCATGATATTCCACTTCGGTATCAGAAATAGATGTTTTACAAACGGGGCACCAATTGATGATGCGTTCACCCCGGTAAATCAAACCCTTTTGATAAAGATAAACAAAAACATGCGTAACGGCACGAGACAAGCCCTCATCCATGGTAAAGCGTTCCCGACTCCAGTCACAGGATGACCCCAGGCGCTTGAGCTGTTCAATGATGCGGCCGCCATATTCTTTTTTCCAGGCCCAGGCACGCTCAAGAAATGCCTCACGCCCGATCATTTCTTTGGTTTTACCTTCCTTTCGTAATTGCTCTGAAATCTTTGCTTCCGTTGCAATGGATGCATGATCCGTTCCAGGAAGCCAAAGTGTGGCAAAGCCTTGCATGCGCTTGAAGCGAACCAGTAAATCCTGTAAGGTGTTATTTAAAGCGTGCCCCATATGCAGTTGCCCCGTAATATTGGGTGGCGGGATGACGATCGTAAAGGTCGGTTTATTGGGATCGTCATCCGGTTGAAAGTAGCCTTTTGACTCCCATTCCTTGTAAAGAGCCGCTTCATAAAGAGCAGGCTCAAATGTTTTAGCGATGTGGTCGATTCTTTTCATGACTGTCCTCCAAAAATGATTTATGATCGAAAGCCGAACAGAAGCAATAAAAGCCCCGGTATCGCGATAAACAAACCATACAGTTTGACTTCAGTGATTGCCATATCCCGGCAATACTTGTCTTTTTCTTCTTTTGTCATCACCTCTTCAAAATCCGGAGGCAGCTTCTTCTTTTCTGACAAATGGCGACGATCAGCTATTTTAGGTGCTCTGTAAACGACATAAAGCCCAAATAATGTGATGATGAAGCCAATAATCTTTAGGATCAGTTTTGCTGTTTCACTCATCTCTCCTTGATGCCTCCTATGATGCGAATCCACCGATGGATACAAAAAAAGCTCTCATCCAACAACTGGACGAAAGCCAAACTTCCGTGGTACCACCAGTTTTCCCGCAAAGCGGGCACTCTTTAGCCTTGACGCGGCCTCCCGTCCCTGCTCCAAAGCGACCTTCCATCCCGCTGACCGGCAGGACCTTACAGCCTCATGAATCCTGCTCTCTGTCGATCTGAAGGCGATGTACTCCTCTTCTTCAACACAGGTGACTTTATCTTAACGATTAAGCGGCGAAAATGCAAGATCCAAAATGAGCTATGAACTGGTTTGAATTTTGCAGGATTCTACCGTCCATTGATTTTTCTCATGAATAAGGGAGATGGCCACCACCTGAGGTTGATACTGATCGTCATAAAGAACGGTTCTCAGATCAATGACGCTCTCATCCTGATGGAGGATCATGACAGGAAGGCAATCGCTTCCATCTTCAGAATAAGCAGCCAAAGTCTTTAGGGGAATGATTTTGCCATCCGATAATTCGGTTTGTATTGGGCCGCTTTGTAAGGCAGACCGGATCTGTTGGGCCAGCTCTTCATCTGGAAAGGTTATGTGCGTTTTATTTTCATCTTCCAGAAGCACGGCGTCACCGGTATCAGCAAAGACAATAAATCTACAAAATGTCAGGCTTTCCCACGTTTCTTCTTCTGATCCAGCTAAAATCCGTTCGATCTGAACACAAAAGTGATGCTGCGCAGCCGCTTGGGTTAAGGTTGTTCCCTCATAGGAAAGCTTGCTTTGTATCTGGCAGTGTCCTCCTTCCATCGGAAGAATCTTTTGTGTGTCACAAACATCGAATGACAAGTTCAACGCGGGGATTAACTGGCTGACAGAAAGAGAACCGGCATTTTCACGCAGGCAGAAATCGGCGGGGATCAGTTCCGGATGATGCAAGACAATCCGCCCTTCATCAATCAGCTGATCGGGCCGGGAGGGATTTAGCAGCGTGCGAAGATCAGTGATCGGAATTTGAACCGTAAGCAGCGGCTGCTGATTCTGATCGTTCAAATCAACACAGATCTGGCCCGTTATGATGGGCTCCAGAAGATCATTCAGATCATTGAGCCAATCGAGTTCCTCGATCAGACGGTTGATATCATAAAGACGATGGCGTGTTGTTGGCTCCGGTGTCGTTTGCTCTTCAGAATTATTTTCTGTGGCTGATAAAACCGGCTCCGTATCAAGGTTCGTCTGCAAAGCAAGATAAAGACCAAGTGTTGAATCCAGTGGTTGACCAGGCGCTGCCTCCTCGGCTTTTTGCCCGGTTAAAGCAAAGGAGTCGACGGCGTCCGGCAAAAGATTTTTCAGATTTTGTTCCAGCTGATCAAAAAGCACAAGAACTTCCCTGCTGGCAAAAAGATTATCACGACAGA
>JAGPFK010000131.1 GCA_018056585.1 Clostridia bacterium
AACTGGATGATGTGGGCGGCCGGCTGGCTTTTGAAAAACGAAAGAACAAACAAGGGAAATGGGTAGAGACGTTGAGCTTTTCAGACCTGGATGAAACAGCAGAAGATTACAAACTTATTCAGCGGACTTTTGGGACGGACTATTATGAAACCAAGGCAAAACAGGAAGCCTTCAATCGCTTCCTTAAAAAGATAACCTACCACCCATAGTCCCACTGCTTTTGCTGAATTTGCGATCCCAAAAAACCTTGCTGGAGAGAGGTTTAGGGGATTGTCGCTTTCTCAAACTGTAAAAGTGGGGTTGTTACATATCCCCCAAGCAAGGCCTGACAGAAATAAAGCCAGTTGAAGCATGATCAGTGGCGGCCGTATGGCGATAATCAGCAGACTGGCAGCAAAGCCGATTGCGGAAAACAGCAATGTGCGTTTATTTCCGATTCGCAAAGATATAGGACCACTGAGAAAACTCATCACAATATTTCCCGCCGCCTGGATGGTCAACAAAAAACCGCCCTGATCATAGGACAGGTGATAATCCCGGATCAAAAAAACAAGAAGGGCATTGGTCATCAGGACTGCGCTCCCGTTAACCAAAAAGAAATAGGCGCAACCCAGCATCAGTTGATGATTTTGATTGAATCGATTCTTCATTTTTTACTCCGCTCAAAAACTTCTTGACTCAAAAAAAGTATAACACAGCGATCAAATGGAGATGAGTCTTGTCAACTGGCAACTGTTCCCTGATAATAGAGTCAAACAGATCACAGCCGGCTGTTTAAACCGGCTGAATCAGAGAAGGGACAGTGGATATATGAAACCAGAATCCATCCGGGCAATAAAATGGGTCGGCATCGTTATCTTGGTCATCCTGCTTATCTCAGCCGGCCGCAGCATGTTTTTTTCTGTCAGCGAGAGCGAACAGGCTGTCATCACGACGTTTGGGAAATATACCAAAACAGTTGATGCCGGCTTACATGGAAAATTGCCATGGCCAATTCAGAATGTGACGATTCTGCCGGTCAATTTAACTCAGAAAATCGAATTGGGATACGGCAGCACGGCAACAGGAGAATATTACAGCATTCCTGAAGAAAGCATGATGATTACAGGCGATTTAAATATTGTCAATATTGATTTTTTTGTTGAGTGGAAAATCAGCGACCCCTTTAAATATCTCTTTGAAACGGAAGAGCCGGATGTCATTTTAAAAAATATGCTGCAGAGCACGATCCGTTCCGTTGTTGGAACAAAAAGCATCGATGATGTCTTAACAACAGGGAAAATCCAGATCCAGGCTGATGTCAAGGAATTATTGCGGCAGCATCTGGAGGAACATGATATTGGTGTCATGGTGCTTGACGTAAAAGTGAACGATTCAGAGCCACCCACGGAAGAAGTGGCCAAAGCTTTTCGTGATGTTGAAACAGCAAAGCAGGAAAAAGAAACGGCACTTAACCAGGCTATTGCCTACAAAAACAGCAAACTGCCGGAGGCAAACGCAAAAGCGGATCAGATCATACGGGAAGCTGAAGGCCTCAAGCAAAGCAAAATCAACGAAGCAGTCGGTGAACGAGATCGTTTTTTAGCCATGTATCAGGAATATGTTAATTTTTCCGGAATAACCAGAAGCCGCATGTATCTCGAAGCAATAGAGGCCATTTTACCAGGTGTTCAAGTCATACTGGATGATGGAAGCGGCGTTTTAAAAATACTGCCGATCAATGGGACGGACGACACCACTCTGCCGCCGGTGATCGGAACAGATGAAACAGCGGGCGAATAAGGAGGACCAGATGAAAAAATATAAAAAATGGATTATCATAGCGGTTGTCGTTGTGGCCCTTGTTATTCTTTTCACAGCCTCTGTTTACACGGTCAATGAAGGGCAATATGCTTATGTGACGCAGTTTGGCGCGCTGGTTTCGATTCGGACTGAAGCTGGAATGGCTTTTAAAGTTCCCTTTATCCAAGATGTAAATTATCTGACTAAAAAACAAATGATCTATAATGTGAATTCATCCGAAGTCTTGACGGCGGATAAAAAAGCCATGATCGTCGATAGTTATTCAATCTGGAAGATTACGGATGTGACCACCTTTATTCGAACGGTCAACAGTATCAATGAAATGCAAAAACGCATTGACGCCAGTGCATACAGCGTCATTAAAAATTTGATGGGTCAACTACAGCAAAGCGAGATAATCACGGATGCCGAGGAAGGCCGCATCTCTTTGAATAAACAGATTACGGCGCAGGTGGCTGACAGTTTGCGATTATACGGCGTCGATATTTTGTCTGTCGAGATCAAGCGATTTGATTTACCGGAAGACAACACAGCCGCCGTGTATGCCCGTATGATTTCTGAACGGTCTCAGATGGCCGCTTCATACAAAGCGGAGGGAGAATATGAAGCAGCCAAAATCAGAAACGAAACGGATAAACAAGTTGAGATTATTATCGGTGAAGCGGAAGCCACGGCAAGACGACTTCAAGGAGAAGGCGAAGAGGAATACATGCGCATTTTAAAAGAACTGTACAGTGATCCTGAAAAAGCCGATTTCTATTTGTTTGTTCGAGAACTTGAAGCGCTGAAAAAATCCATGACCGGTGATAAAACAATCATTCTTGGACCTGATTCCCCGCTTGTTGATATCATCAACCAGACTGTTCCATGAGCAGACAGGGGCACAAATGTCCGATGACAGATGGATGCTATTAACAGGTTATTATTCGAACCTGGCGATGAAAGGATAAAAGGTGGAGAACCAATTCAAAAATATATCATCTATTTGCTGGAATCAATTCAGATCCATATAGATTTGAATGACCTTGATGGATGATTTTCAATAAAAATTTTACTGAAGGGGACCATAGAGATGACACGAGAGGATTTATTTGAGATTGCACTGGAATATAAAAAGACGAAGTTATGGAAGCAATTATACGATTCTGAATTATTCGCGCTGAAGCTATCCAATGGTGAGATTGGCTACTGCAGTGTCATGGGTGTACTGGGTGAGCATATTGCGCTTGCGCTTTATATCGGACGCGACGGCCTTGATTCTTTCAGAAAAATGTATGAGGCAGATGATGCGCCTAATGAGTTAATGATGCGCGAGATCATGGTTTCACAAGATTGTATTCAGTGTTCCTTTGAAAACAAGGAGATGCTAAGCCCGAAGGAAATCGAGGAAGCGAGGCAATATGCAAAAGCAAAAGGCGTCACATTACGTGGACATCATGCATATCCTCAATTTTACCGGTACAGACCATCACGCTATCCGTGGCCTCTCGATGATCCAATGGAAGAGCAGTTGCTTTACGAAGCGCTTTCAGCTGCCATTGAGATAGCGGAAAAGTTGAAAACAACGGACAAATCCGAGCTGGGCTTTTCTGAGGGTGAGCCAGATGGTCGCAGTATCCCATTTCTTGAAAAAGTCAATGACCATTATCAGATGAGTCTGATCAAACTGCCCCCCAGACAGAAAAAACCACATCCATCCCCCATTATTCATGACGAAATGCTGATAGCCAGGCTGGCAAAGAAACGGAAACCGCGCCTTACCTGGGCTTGCGAAGTGATTATGCTTCCATATCCGGTGACCAATGAGGGAGAGGGTGACATGCTGAAAAGTGAACTCAAAAATGCGCCATACTTCCCATACATGCTATTGATTGTAGACTGCAATTCAGGGATGATCATACAAACGAATCTCATTTATGATTATGACCAACATGCCGAAGAGATGCTTGCCGAGTTAACGCGTATAATGGATGATCATGGTGTGCCGTCTGAGATTCTTGTACGAGATGATCGGACAAAAAAATTGATCAGCGCGCTTGCAAAACAAATTGGTATAAAAGTTACCAAATGCGATGACCTGCCATTTTTAGACGAAATTGAAGAAGAATTGATCGATCAGATGAATAATCTGGATAATTCGGATCAGAATGATGAGAGTATGATGGATGAGTTTATTGAAATGTTCATGGAACTGGATGATGAAACAATAAGGGCCATGCCTTCGGTCCTCCGAAAGCAATTGCTCGAGCTGGAAAGCGCGGGCGCACTACCCAAGCCAGTTGCCGAACGTGTTCGAAAACTGTTTAAATAGGATTTGCTCCCGGCAGGTTTATGCCGACTCGAAAGGCAGAACCATGTCATTGTTTTTGCCAGCAAAGCCAGATATAAAGTGCGGATGATTTTGTCGTGTTCAGCAAGAAGACATTGAAAAGCATAACATGATGATTCGACAATATTTCGAATGTTTCCTGCTTTGCTGTTGATTTTATTTTACGCACGGGCACCCTGGAGAACCATCTGAATCAGATGGCCGATGCGTTCAGCTTATCACCGTCCTTAAAATAGTCATTTTTACTGACAGGCTCAGATCAATAAAACTAAAAGATGATATCATCCAACGGAGTATATCAATGAGGTGAAAAAGATGCGGCTCTTCTATGCCATTGATCTGGATGAAAAAACACGAGATCTGATTCAGCAGGCAACGGAACCGTTGCGCAGACAAGCAAAGGGCGGCCGATGGACGCGAATTGAAAACTTACACTTAACTCTTGTTTTTCTGGGAGAAACAGAGCCGGATCAGCTTCAACTTTTATCTGAAATATTGCAGGAGGCAGCCTGCTCGATCCCTGCATTTACCTTGACTTTTTCAGGGTACGGTACTTTTGGGAGGCATGGCGAGATCCTTTGGATGGGTGTTTCGAATGAACCCTACCTGCAGCAGTTGGTCTCCACTCTCCGATTAAAACTGACTTCACATCAAAAGGTCGTGGACATGCGTCCTTACAAGCCTCATCTGACGCTTGCGCGCCAAGTTCAGCCAGTTGCTAAAGCGTTTTCTTTCGACGGTCCGCCCATTCTTTACCCTGTTCAGGATGTCGTTCTGATGGAAAGCTTAAGAAAAGAAGGCCATTTAATCTATCGCCCCGTCTATCGAACATCTCTAAAATCAGATGGGGATCAAGCGATAGAATGAGGTCTAAAATGAAAAAGGAGGATGTCAGATGAAAAATCTTAATAACCTCGAAAAGCTGATGGATCACTATGTGTCGAAACAGACACGTGAAAAAAATCTCATTGCTGAATGGGGGCGCCGCGCTGTCCTGGAGCTGATGTATGCTGTCAAATTATCTGAAATTCAGGACAATGGCTGGGACAATCTTTTAGAGGAAGCTCTGTCAAAAGCCTGGGAAGCATATACGTTGGATGGCGCGATCACAAAGCAAACATGTCTGCAGCTGGAACAACTTCTTTCTCCGATGGCCAAGGTCGCTAAGGCATACACTCTCATTTGTGTCGGACATGCCCATATCGATATGAACTGGATGTGGTCCTATGACGAAACGGTTTCTGTCACGCTCGAAACTTTTCGCACGGTCCTGGAT
>JAGPFK010000132.1 GCA_018056585.1 Clostridia bacterium
GCTTTATTTTATCGGCTCCGCATGGTTTCAGGCCTGGGGACAGTTTGGGTCAACCGGTGAAGAAAAAGTCATGGGAGCTTGGCTGATTTTGTTTCTGATGCTTTTGCTGGGCGGCAGCATTTATCCCAAAGCCCTGCTCCCTTCATATATCAGGGTCCTCATGCCGATTTCCCCCGTCTATTTTGCCTTCCAATTGCTTTATCAGGCTGCAGCGGGAGCGGAACCTGATTTAAACATAGGGCTTGGATTGATCCATCTTCTGGTTTCAATCGCTCTGGTTCGTCTTTCCTATCACGTTCCGTACCGGGGGCGCTTGGCCTTAAAGCGAGGCGGGCCATGAGCCGGATACTGGTTCTAATCCGTCTTAAAATGACCGACTTATTGCACAGGCGCGGACTGATGCTGCTGATTTTTTTCATTCCAGTATTACTTGGGCTGATTGCCGGAAAGGCCAACTGGTATAATCGAAACCCCAATATTTGTATCGGCGTCGTCGATCAGGATCACACAGCGGCAAGTGCCGCTCTCATCGGGGCATTGCAGACAAATGGCTGGCAAATGAAGCTTTCATCTGAAAAAGAAGCCCAGCAGGATTTAATCCGAAAAAATGTGGACGGCATACTCACGATTGAGTCCGGTTTTTCGGATTCCCTGACTGAACTAAAAGAAACCTGCTTATTTTATACACCCGCTGAGGGTTCTTTGGCCACTGAAATGGTCCGGGAAGCGATCGCAGCCTTTGTTATGCCGGAGCACTGCCGCATCATGCTGCTTCAGATCATCGAAGATCAATATCAAGAACAAAATCAACCCATTCCTTCTGACCTGTTTTTTGAATTTTCAAAGGACATGGCTGCCTACAGGCAAAAGGAAGCAAAACTTGACATTGTTTATATTGGTGAGATTAAGCAATCGCCGGCCTTGACGTATGTGGTGAACGACTACACCATGGAAGTCTTTTTTCTCTCCCTGTTTGCGGTGATGGGAATGATGGGGTTGACTGATCGTACCATTCAGCAGCGGCTCGCAGCCTCACGGAACGGTTTGCTTCTTGATTATACCGCGTCACTCCTGGCGCTTTTGATCATTGGCTGTTTGCAGATCTTGCTCTATACTGTGCCGCTGCATGCCATGATGCAAACCCCCATTTCGGTGAAGGATTTAGGATTATTGTTTGTATTCCTTTATTTCATGCTCGGTTTGGGCCAGTTTTTTACTTTGATTCCAGAGAATTTGCGTTTCTTTCTCAGTTTGATGCTTTTAGTCTGCCTGGCTGCAGCCGGAGGGTGTTTTTTCCAGCTGCCTGAAAAAATGCTGAATGTTGCGCAATATGTGCCGCACGGCTGGGTTCTCTGCGCGATCTGGGGCTATCCGGCACTGCCATCGTCCATTCCTTTCATTCTGGGTACTCTTTTCATTGTTCAGGGCTATTTCGTTCGCCGCGTTCGAGTCCGTCATCTTTGATCAAACAGATCGGTATAGCAAGATATGCAAATTGCGTGTCAAGATCTTCTGTGGCAGACATCAAAGCAGCAGACTATAATAGGGATAAATAAATAAGTCGAGGTGATTATCCCATGAAACAATCTCAGCTCCCCTTTCTGATTGATCTGCATGGCCGCACAGCTGTTGTGACAGGAGCCGGCGGTGTCTTGTGCAGCCAATTTTCACACGCGCTGGCGGCCTGCGGCGCTCAAGTTGCTCTCCTGGATAAAAAACAGGAAGCAGCGCAAGCCGTGGCAGATGAGATCGCCGCGGACGGCGGCATTGCACGTGCTTATCAGGCCAATGTACTGGATAAGGACATGCTTGAATCGGTTCATCAGGAAATACTCCATGATTTTGGACCCTGTGATATCCTGATCAATGGAGCTGGCGGGAACCATCCCAGTGCCACCACAACACAGGAATTTTATGATCCGAAACAAATCGGAACGGACACAATCACGTTTTTTGATCTCGATAAGGAAAGCATCTCTTTTGTTTTTAATCTCAACTATCTGGGTACACTGCTTCCCACTCAGGTCTTTGCCAAAGAAATGGCCAATCGTCCCGGTTCCTCAATCATCAACATCTCCTCAATGAATGCCTTCACACCGCTGACCAAAATACCGGCTTACAGCGGAGCCAAGGCAGCGGTTAGCAATCTCACACAATGGCTGGCTGTTCATTTTGCCGGAGTCGGCATTCGCGTGAACGCCATCGCACCGGGATTTTTCGCAACAGCCCAAAACCGTGCCTTGCTTTTTACCGAGGACGGACAGCTGACGGAGCGATCCCACAAAATAATCAATCAAACACCGATGGGGCGCTTCGGTGAGCGTCATGAACTGATCGGTGCTCTGTTGTTTCTCGTATCGCCGGAAGCATCCGGTTTTATCACCGGCATTATCCTGCCGGTTGACGGTGGATTCAGCGCTTATTCAGGTGTATGAGGCAAAATTAAAACAGCGGTTCGTTTAAATTTTTCGGCGAGCAGCTTGCAATGTATGGAATCGAAACAAACCTTCGATGGAGGAAAAGGCCATGAAGGACGAACAGAGTCTGAATGGGAAATGGGATCTATACTTTGGAGATGATGACGGCCGGATTTTTATGAACAGCAAAGAAGCGCGGCAGGCCGGTTACCAATTTGTCCAGGCTGAAGTACCTGGGAATGTGGAACTGGACCTCACCCGCGCAGGTATTGAGCCCGATCCTTTTTTATCCGACCATGTGCTCGCGTTTGAAAAGTATGAATTCTGCAATTGGCTGTTTGAGCGGCGATTCGAAGCCGATCCAGCTCAAAAAGGGAGGCAGGTATTTTTAAATTTCGGCGGAATCAATACGTTTGCCACCATTTACCTTAATGGAAAAGAAGTCGGCAAAACTGAAAACATGCTGATTCCCTATCGCTTCGAGGTGACCTCTCTGATCCGATGGAATAGAAGCAATACTTTGACTGTCTTCATTCAATCTGCTATGAATCAGGCACGCCAAATGACCTATACGGCAGCGGTCCGCGGTGCGGAGCACAGTGATGAAATGACGCGACTCCGGATGCCTCCGCATTGTTTTGGCTGGGATATCATGCCCCGTTTGCTGTCAGCCGGGTTATGGCGGCCTGTTACATTGGAATACGAAGATGAAGAACGTCTAGAAGACTTTTATCTGACGACATTGTATGCCGATGAAAAACAAGCGCGGCTGCTATTCGTCTACACCTTTCATAGTCATCAGAAACGCCTGCCCCTGTACCGTGTTCAAATAGAGGGAGCATGCGGGAAGAGTCGTTTTGCCTCAGAGCAGGACACCCATTTCATCAGCAATTCTCTTTATATTGATGTCACAAATCCCCTGCTTTGGTGGCCGCGCGGTTATGGGGATCAACCGCTGTATAAGGTAACCATCGCTTTATGGCGGCAAGAACAAAAGTGTGACCAGAAAACCTTCCTTTTCGGCATTCGAACGGCAACCGTTGATGCCTGTTTCGACCTGAACAAAGAACAGCGATTTCAGGTGCTCGTCAATAATCAACCTATTTTTATCCGCGGCAGCAACTGGGTCCCTTTGTCTGCCCTGCACAGTCTGGATGAAAGCCGGGTCGAAAAAGCCATTGATCTGGCTTGTGACTGTGGCTGCAATACCTTGCGCTGTTGGGGCGGCAACGTCTACGAATCCCGGCGTTTTTATGATCTCTGCGATGAAAAAGGCCTCCTGGTCTGGCAGGATTTCAGTATGGCCTGTTCCGGTCAGCCTTCAGATGATGCGTTTTCAAAGAAAATCGAAGAAGAAGCAACCGAGATTATTAAAGAGCGTCGCAATCACCCCTGTCTGCTTCTGTGGGCCGGTGATAACGAAGTTGACGCTTCCGTCTACGCGCAGTACCCAAAGGGATTTGCCCGTTATAACCGGATAACCAGAGAAGTGATCCCAAGAGTGATTGCGGCACATGATCCCATGCGCTTTTATCTGCCTTCTTCTCCTTACATGCCTGCTGAATATGATCACGCTCTTCAGGGACCGGAACAGCATCTTTGGGGACCCAGAGATGATTTTAAAGGTGATTTTTATCGCCTCAATACGGCTTCGTTTGCCAGTGAAATCGGCTATCACGGCTGTCCATCCGTCTCTTCTTTAAAAAAGTTCATCACAGAAGAAGAGTTATGGCCTTTTTCAGGAAGCCGCCAGTGGCTTGTGCACAGCACAGCCCGTCCGTTATATGATCGTGGCTATGACAGAAACGAGTTGATGGCAAAGCAAGTGGCTATCCTCTTCGGACATGTTCCGGAAAATCTGGAAGACTTTGTGTTCGCCTCACAAATATCTCAGGCAGAAGCGCTCAAGTTCTTCATTGAGCAGTTCAGAATGCAAAAAGGAAAAAAGACAGGAATCATCTGGTGGAACCTGCTGGATGGATGGCCGCAGATATCCGATGCGGTGGTCGACTATTATTTTACGCCGAAATTAGCCTTTCACATCATCAAGCGCTGCCAGCAGGATATATTGCTCATGATCGATGAGTATGATGCCTGGAAACATCGCATAATCGCGGTTAATGATACATTTTTGCCTGTTGCCGGGAAATACTGTGTAACGCATTTTGAAACAGGTCACACCATCATCGAAGGAGATTTTAGCCTGGCGGCAAACGATCGAAAAATCCTGTCTGATTTTGGCACCAACCCTTCTCAGCAAGCTTTGTATCTCATTGAATGGGAGATAAACGGCAAGATACACCACAACCATTACGTGGCCGGCAAATACCCCTTCACTCTGGCTCAGTTCAGCACATGGATGCAAAAAATCGCTTCTTTGAATCCTTCCTTTGAGATGATGATGTAAAAGTTACATGGATCTGCTCTTGCCAGTTGCACCCATTCCAGTCCTTCTCGAGCAGGACCCGCCCATTATTCGAGCGGGGGACCTCTTCGTGGCTCTCTTCAAACAGTCCGCTGACCATTACCCCTACATTCAGGTAGTGGTGGATCAGCGAGATCGCCCGTCCATCTTTTATCATTTCAGACAAGATCTGGATGAGTTTGCTGTGGTTCATCGTGTCCAGATCCATATCCACAACGAAATGATACCCGCCGGACGGTATTAGCCGTCCTGAAGTTTCTGTCGGAGCTCTTTTTGATTCTCCCGCAGCCAGTCGAATCATTCATACATTCCGAATCCCATCGACAACAGGTGCTCCCTTATTCGCCCGAACCCGCTTATAGGCCTGATTCAGGTTCTCCGGCGCGAGTATCTGCTCCAGCTGTCCTTCTGTTTGCTTCGTTCCGTTGATGGTATCCGTTTTGGTCGTCCCATATG
>JAGPFK010000133.1 GCA_018056585.1 Clostridia bacterium
GAAGGGACTGTTATCGACTGCAAACTGGATGTGCTGGCACCTGAAGAGACAGCCCAGCCGATTCAGGTCAGACTGCAGCATCTGAACTCAAGCACTGATTTTATCAAGGTGACAGACGAGATCGCGACAGGAACACTCACCTTTAAGGATGATGAGATTGTGATTGTGATTTCCGCGGGGGGGCTGCCGGTCGAAATGACTTTCCGCGGCACCTTGACCCAGGGGATTCTTTATGGTGAGATGAAGTCGGCCATGTTCAGCGGCCATTTCCAGGCGGTTCGCTGAGCCCGCCGATTAATCTGTTCATGGAAAGGAGTTGACTATTGTGTTGCAAGCAACACATCTAACTTGTGAGTATGAGACTAATCCGCTTGGTATCGGCACACGCAGACCACGTTTCGGCTGGTGGGTCGAAACAGAAAAAAAAGAAACGATGCAAACAATCTGGCAGATCCAGGTTGCGCTCGATCCGGATTTTCGCAAAATAATCTGGGACAGCGAGCCGGTGCCATCTGACGCGTCAACCCAGGTTGCCTATGAGGGGAAGCCATTGGTCTCTGAAACGCGTTACTACTGGCGTGTAAGGGTGCAGGACAACTATGGCGACCAAAGCGATTGGAGCGAGACGGCCTGGTTTGAAACAAGCCTTTTAGATCCCACTTTATGGCAAGCCCTTTTTATATCGCCGGAAACACCTGAAGATGCGGATTCATCTGCTGCCAGACGGCTTCGGAAGGCGTTCACTTTGCCCGGACATTGTATCAAAGCCCGCCTTTATGTAACGGCTTTGGGGCTTTATGAAGTCAATATCAACGGTAAACGTGTTGGTGATGATTTACTGCGCCCCGGCTGGACAGAGTATCAAAAACGACTGCAATTTCAAACTTATGATGTAACAGACTTTTTACAGGAAGGCGACAATGTGATCGGCGCGACATTGGGCTGCGGCTGGTACAAGGGTGATCTGGCCGGTTGGATCGGCCGGCGTCATGTCTATGGAAAACAAACAGCCTTATCTTTGCAATTACACATCGATTTTGATGATGGATCCGGCATGATACTGACAACAGATGAGACTTGGCGCTGGTGTCATGGTCCCATCCTTATGTCTGAATTATATCATGGTGAAATTTATGACGCGCGATTAGAAGATCCCGGTTGGGACGAGCCTTCATATGACGACAAGCATTGGCATCCTGTTTTTGTTCTGCCATTTGAATCCTCATTGCTGGTTCCGCAAGAAGGCCCTCCGGTGCGTCGGCAGGAAGAGCTGAAGCCCATCGCTGTTTTTACAACACCGAAAGGAGAACAAGTCCTCGATTTTGGTCAGAATTTAGCCGGCTTTGTTCGTTTTACAACAAGCGGGCTCAGCGGCGAAAAAGTCATTTTGCGTCACGCCGAAATCCTTGATGCGGAAGGCAATTTCTATACGGACAATATGCGAAGCGCCAAAAATACGATCGAATATACCTTGCATGGCGGGACGGTTGAAACTTATGAACCCCATTTTACTTTTCAGGGATTTCGGTATGTCCACGTTGTTTCCTGGCCCGGACCCATTGATGCCGATTCATTTACAGCGGTGGTGATTCATTCTGATTTCCCCTTTATTGGATCTTTCAGCTGTTCCAATGAAAAAGTGAATCAACTGCATCACAACATCCTCTGGAGCATGAAAGGCAACTTTATCGATATTCCAACGGATTGCCCCCAGCGGGATGAACGGCTGGGATGGACGGGTGACGCTCAGGTTTTCGCCTCAACAGCGGCCCGATTAGGGCAGGTCGCCTCATTTTTTACAAAATGGCTGCATGATTTGGCCCTGGCACAACGCCCTGATGGCGCTGTGCCCCATGTGGTCCCGGACGTCCTGAATCAATATTCCGCGACAGGCTGGGGAGATGCGGCAGTCATCTGCCCCTGGGTTATCTGGCAGGCGTTTTCGGATAAGCGGCTTTTGGAAGACATGTATCCAACCATGAAGGCCTGGGTCCTGTACATTCAGAAGCAAGCCAGAGATGGCTTGATCTGGGACAGCGGCTTCCACTTCGGTGACTGGGTCGCACTCGATGCAAAGGAAGGCAGCTATTTTGGCGCGACGCCCAATGATTTGATTGCAACCGCCTTCTATGCTCATTCAACGGATTTATTGGCTCAGGCGGCCACCGTTCTTGGTTACGAACAGGATGCTTTGACATTCAGGCAGCTGCACAGTCGGATTGTAGCGGCCTATCAGGATGAATTTATCACGCCGGCCGGGCGATTGGCGGCCATGACCCAAACGGCTCATATCCTGACTTTGCACTTCGGATTGGCAAAGCCTCATCATCACGAGCGGATGGTGAACAGTTTATTGAAACTTTTGGAAAAAACGAACGGCCATTTAGAAACAGGTTTTTTGGGTACACCTTACTTTTGTCAGGTGCTTAGCGACAATGGCTGTCTAAAACAAGCCTACGACCTGTTATTGAAGGAAGATTATCCATCCTGGCTGTACCCCATCAGCAAAGGTGCAACCACAATCTGGGAACATTGGGACGGCATCAAACCGGATGGGACTTTATGGAGCGCGGATATGAACTCCTTTAATCACTATGCATACGGTTCAATCGGTGATTTTTTATACCGTGTTGTGGCCGGGCTGGATACAGACCCGATTCAGACAGGTTATAAACGGATTCAATTTGCGCCGCAACCGGGCGGCGGTCTGACGCGGGCCGAGGCCAGCCGGGTCAGTGCTTATGGTCCGATCCGCGTAAAGTGGCAAATTGAAGATCACCGGATGACCATCCAGGTTGTTATTCCGCCCAATACGACAGCACGGCTTGTCTTGCCGCAGGCTGACCGGGAACGCTTTATCCATCATCCGAATCTGGATCGCTCTGACCCGGATCAGGTTGTCATGGAATTGGGCTCCGGCATATGGATTTTCCAATATGCCTGGCCGGAACCATCTGAAACGGCTTGATCTGAAAAGTCAGGTCCCTTCATGTCCATTTAAAGGAGGCCATCATGCGTACTTTTAGTGAAATAAATCCAGAAGAATTTGTTGTCAGCCCCTTTCACCTGATCGGTTCCCAGTGGATGTTGATCACTGCTCAAAAGGGCGATCGGGTTAACGCAATGACCGCTTCCTGGGGCGGCCTTGGGGTTATGTGGAATAAAAATGTTGCCTTTATTGCCATCCGCCCTTCGCGTTACACAAAAGAATTTATTGATTGGGCTCAAACATTTTCTCTGTCTTTCTTTAGTGAAAAAGATCGCGACAAATTAAACTATTTGGGCAGCGTTTCAGGTCGCGATGAATCGAAAATTGAAAAAAGCGGGCTGACTGTTATTCATATCGACGAAACACCTTGTTTTGAAGAAGCGGATCGCATCTTCATCTGTAAAAAGATTTTTGCACAGCCTTATGATCCGGCATCTTTCCTTGATCCAGCCATTGACGCCTGCTATCCCCAAAAAGATTACCACACGCTTTATATCGGGGAAATACAAAAAATATTAGCGGTAAAGGCACCTTAGTCTGATCTGACTCTCAAATAGCCTGATTTGCTCAAAAACCAAATACAGCCGGCTTTAATGGCCGGCTGTATTTGGTTTAAGAGAGTACAAAAACATAAAGCTTAAAAGCGTAATATTCCAGCACATTCTTTATGAACCGGCATCTCTTCTTCCTCGAGTACAAATACACGTCCATTGTATTCCAAAGTCCGTGCAGCGGCTTCGCCGAGCATATCCGGATCACCAAAACGTAATGGATGGTCCAAAAGACTTATAACCTCACCTGTTTGCGGATCCCATACCCCCCAGACCTGACTGTCACGTCTTATAAAAAGAGTATCGACACGTGCTTCAAACGCTAAAGGCAGCAGAGCGCCGATGTCACTGCGAATGCGCTCTGTGCCCCCCAGTTTCTGGAAAGTTTCCAGTGCGTTTTCCTTGTCCTTTTCAAAGGCTTTTCGGGCAATCTTCCAGGCATTTTCTCTCAGTACATCCCTTTTGATGGCTTCAGGTGAACCGGATATCATTTCATCCATCAGACGGGAATCCTTGAAAGCGGATCGGAAAATAGGGAAGAGATACTCAACGCAGGCAACAACCAGAGGCGCGTCTGACCCACTCATTACTTTTTTTAGATTATCCGACAGCCGGCGAAAAAATTCTTCAATGCGCTGCTTTTCAGAATCCTTCATAGACTCGAATCCGTGAAAGACGGGACCGGGTGCACTGTGGCGACGCAATTGCTTTTCAACATCATAAGCGGCGAAAACTTCCTTCACAGATCTGGGTTCCGGCAACTCAATTTCTTCGAGGGTATAGTGAGTGCCCATATAGAACCTTGTGTTTTCAAGGCTTAGTGCAAGCAGATAATAAACGCGGTCATGCGCTTCTTCCGCCAGGATGGGAACAATCATGAAACGATCTGAAATGGTGACAGATTCTGCGCATGGTTCGATGAACTGATGCATCATCATGCCATCGAAATTTAAATAAAGCGCCAATCCCTGGTATTGATGTTCCCAAAAGAGAGCGTCATCCAATAAAGCCTCGGCTGGGGCCAGAATCTTCTCAATGTCGGGTGTGCGAAAAGCACGTTCACGCAGACCCTCTGCTGTCGCTTTAAGCAGCTTACGCAAGCGGATGGGCCCCTGGCGCGTGTCCTGCCCCACTTTCTCGACGGGCAGATAGATGCTGATGCAGGGGTTTTGGCGGATGCGGAGCAATTCATTGATATTTTGTCTTGTCAGACGATACATAAAGGGATCCTCCTTTTTAATATCAAGCAGACCGATTTGTGCCGTCAGTATTTTTGAACCACAAAATTTCAGTCTTGTCTGTGATGAACTCATTATATGACAGGTACCTATTCCTGACAACGCAATCTTTTTCATTTTTGCGCTATGAATTTTCTAAGGAAGAAGCAACAAGCTGATGGCCATCACCATCATGCCGATGACCAAACCGTACATTGAGAGATGCGGTTTGCCATATTCTCTGGAGGTGGGCAGTAGCTCATCAAGGGAGATAAAGACCATGATGCCGGCGACGGCGGCAAATAAGATTCCAAGGATTGTGTCATTTAGGAAGGGGGATAAAATCAGGTAGCCAACCAGCGCGCCCAACGGCTCAGAGAGGCCTGACATCAAAGACCAGATAAAAGCTTTTTTCTTATTCCCTGTGGCGAGATAAATCGGAACTGATACAGCTATACCTTCAGGTATATTGTGCAACGCAACGGCAACGGCAATGGGTAAGCCAAGAGAAGGG
>JAGPFK010000134.1 GCA_018056585.1 Clostridia bacterium
CGGTTGATGAATATGTCGAGCCCGGCGATATGGACTTTTGGAAAGGCGTCGAAGATGTCTTCTACATGAATGGAAAAAACTACGCGATTCCGGTGCGCCCCTACGCAAAGCATATTTTATTCAATATCGATATGTTTGAGGCCGCAGGCCTGGAAACACCGGATGTCCTTTATGACCGCGGCGAATGGACGTTTGACAAATTTGAAGAGGTAGCCCTTGAATTTACATTGGATACCAACGGCGACGGTGTGATTGACCAATATGGGTTCGGGAATACCGGCGACTTCTTTGTTCAGGTCTTGGCCTGCAATGGAACCTCCCTACTCAGATTTGAAGAAGACGGAATTAAATACAACCTGGACGATCCCAAAGCCATTCAGGCGCTTGAATACTTTGCTCGCTGGACGGATCCTGAAACCGGCTTTATGCCGCCGTTCGACGATTCCTTCTGGGGGCTTTTTGACAGCGGACAGATGGCGATGGATGTCGGACATGAGATTTTCTGGTATGAAGGAAACGGATTTGAGGTTGGTGCCGTTCCGCTGCCGATCGGACCCGGAAACACAGAAGGCAAGATCTTCTCCTATCCGCAGGGACTGGCTATACCGACTGGCGCCAAAAATCCTGAAGGCGCGGCGGCCTTTGCTTATCTGGTTAACAAGACTACGGTCGAACTGAGCCCAATCAAGGAAAAAGCCCTTATTGAGGTGCCGGATAAGCCATGGCGCAAAGGCACCTATGACCGGCTCTACAAAGATGTCGTCTATTGCTATGACATGAGCACCGGCATTGCAGACAGCTGGGGACTCTTCGGACGCATCGGCGATGATTTGATAGCGGGGTTGCCCGCCGCATCGGTTGTTGAAAAATACAAGCCCGAAGTGGAGTCCTTAATCGAGCGGACCGCTCAAGAAGATCCATTGGCAGAATCTGAAGAAGACGAATAATTTGAAGGAGACAAAGCCGTCCGGACCGGTTTCAGACCGGCCCGGACGACTACCGGAGGAACAAATGGAACGAGGCATTTACTTTGACGGCTGGCCCCATCACAATTATTGCTATCATCCGAGCCTGCCTATGCGGAGCCAGCAGATGATCCTGGACCTTGAAAAGTATCATGGAACCCTTCTGGTGTGGTCCGCTTTAGGCGGCGGCTCGATTTCCCTGCCTTTTCTGGAACATGAGGCATGGGGGCCGGTTGATCCGCGGCAGCGCTTTTATGGACACATGAATGATTCTGAATTTATTCATGAATGCAAGAAGCGGGGCATCCGCGTTTTTGGCATTGTTTTTGAGGTGCAGGGCTGGGAGTTCCCTGTTCGTGTCAGCGAAGACGGCAAGCTGCTGCTTGATTTCAACGTCATGCGGGATGGCCCGGGCAACGGATCCGGTGTGGGACAATGCGGCAGCCGTCATGACGGTGAAGGGGTATCAGACTGGTATGGACTGCGCGAATTCAGCCAGGGACGGCATGATTCGCTTTTCCCCAAAACATTTTCTGATTACTTTCCTGAAGGACTTACCAACAGCGATGGGGAGAAGGTAACGGACCTGTGGTCCGAATGTGCCGCTAAAGATTACAACGGCGTGCCGGTCCATGCCGATTGGGTCGAAGTGACGGAGCACCAGCATCAATGCTATCAGATGTGCCGGAACAATCCCGTTTGGCGGACTTATCTTAAAAAAATCATTGAAATACAAATTGATGCCGGCTGTGACGGCATCCAGCTGGATGAATGCGAATTACCCATCACGGCCTTTCGCTATGGCGGCTGTTTTTGCAAAGATTGCCGAAAACAGTTTACAGCCTTTTTGAAAGGGCTGAAAAAAGAAAATAAACTTGAAGGTGAATTAAACTCAATTGATCTTGATCAATTTGACTATGGCGCCTACCTGAAAGAGCGTGATATCTCATTTCCAAACCACTTGGGCGGCGTTCCCTTTTTCCGTGAGTACTATGAGTTTCAGATGCGTGCCGTTAAAAAATATTTTATCGAGCTGGTCGACTACGCCAAAGAATATGGCCGGAAATTTGGCCGTGACATCTCGGTTTCCGGTAATTTTTTCAACTTAATGCCGGTGTATTATCCGCTTGAACCCAGTGTGGATGTAATCATCACGGAAATGAAACAGACCGTTCTGCGTCAGCCGTATTGGTACCGGTATGCCGCTGGTTTTGCCGGCGAGAAACCGATCATTGTAGCCGAAAATCCCTATGGCGGCATCATCCATGAATTAGCTGAGCAGCTGGAAGAAGGAAAAGGATTCGATCTTTACCGGCTTTTATTGCTGGAAGCGTCCGTTTACGGCTGCAACATGGCGGTTCCTTACGGTGCCTGGATGGGCAATACCGTAAAGACCGGGTTTTATCCGCCGCGTCGTGTCACCGCTGAGGTTCAGGATTTCCTTTTCGAAAAAGAGTATCTTTTCAGCAAAAAATCAGGCGCCAACGTGTGCGTTCTTTACAGTTTTCCAAGTTATTACTGGCGCGAAGCCGTGGCTGGTTATTCAGGGAATCTTGAAGAACGAAAAAACAGCGACAGCGGCATCTTATCCTATTTTGTCAGCGATATTGAAGATCCCAAAACGCCGCGTATGCCTTTTTATGAAGTCATCAAACTCTTGTCTGATCAAAATGTCTGTTATGATGTGAAATTTTTGGCCGATGATGACCTGAGGCCGGATGACTTTTCATTGGAAGAGATTGCCTCCTATGAGATGGTGATTGTACCGGACTGCCCTGTCCTGACGGAAAATCAATCGGAGGTTCTGTGTTCATTTGCTGACCAGGGCGGGCTTTTGGTTTTATTCGGCGATATTGCGGCAAGTCTCGCCTCTAAAATGAAAGATGATTTACAATCTGTTTTATCTATTAAAAACGAAGAGGCTGATAAAACAGGTTCGATGGCGCGATTTGCCGATTTATTCTTTAAGGCGTATGACCCCAAAAGGCAGATTACGGTGGATCAGGAAGACATCGGGATCCAGACGCATCAATTGGAAAAAGGCGGATTAGCCATTCATCTTTTGAATTACCGGTATCGAAAAAGTGAAGATCAGGTTGAACCCATTTTGCGGGCTGAACTGACCATCCGTCATCAAATGATGGATCTGGAAGCCCCGGAGATCAAAATACATACTCTGAACGGCGTTTGCCAGCCGGGTTGCAAAATTCAAAAGATTCCGGATGGGCTTTCGCTGGTGCTGTCTGATTTGCCTCTCTACACCGTGATTGAAATCAGTCGGAAGGCGGCCTCATGATGAAAAAGGAAAGAATGACATCCCGTGAAAGACTGCTTTGCGCCATCAACGGCGGGCAGCCGGACAGGGTCCCCTGCACCCCTGATCTTTCAAGCATGATCCCTTGCCGCCTTACCGGCAAGCCGTTTTATGACATTCATTTGTTCCAGAATCCCTATCCCCCGAGTGAATATACCAATCCGGCTCTGGGTGAGGCCTATCTGCGAGCCGCTGATTATTTCGGAATAGATGCCTGGTATATGTATGGCTCTTTGGACTACAAAACAAACAGCAAAGCGGTGCACAAATATGAGATTATCTCAAAAAGTCCCGAACGCATCGTCGGGAGATTAACGATTGAGACACCCGATGGTGTTTTGACAGCCTGTGATACTTTTTTTGCCGCAGACAGCCCGACAAAGACTGAAAAAATCATCAAAGACCTCAAAAATGATTTCCCAAAATTGCGCTGGCTTTATCCGGAAATCACAGGCTATGACGGGGAAGCCGCACGAGAGAGGATGAAAAAAGTTGGTGAGCGCGGTATCTTCTGCATCATCATGGGCTATCCTGGTTTTCAGGATTGGATTTTCAGTTTTAACGGCAATCTTGAGGCCATGACCTATGCCTATTATGATGAACCGGATCTCATCCTGGAACTGACCGACATGCAACATCGCCATCTGCTCCGGCAAGCTGAAATGGTTCTTGATTTTCGCCCTGACGTTTTGTTCTTAGGAGGGTCGGGAACATTGACTTTGCAATCCCCGCAGATGTTCCGGCAGATGGGCCTGCCCACGGTCAAAGAGATCACAAAAATGGCCAAGCAGGCCAATGTTCCCACCATGCTGCACAGCTGCGGCAAATCATGGGAATTGCTGAAAATCCTTACAGAGGAAACAGATTTAAATTGTCTCAATCCTTTGGAGAAGCCGCCGATGGGAGACGTATTGCTTCCGGAGGCCAAACGCCTCTATGGGGATAAAATTTGCCTTATGGGCAATTTACACACAACGGAGGTCATGTTACAGGGTACCCCGGATGATGTGGAGAGGGAAGCCAGATGGTGTATTGATCAAGCGGCAGCGGGCGGAGGTTACATTCTTTCAACCGGAGATCAATGCGGTCGTGATACACCGGATGAAAATATATTCCGAATGGTCGAGGTTTGCAAAACCTACGGACAATATTGAAGACAAAGGCAAAGGAGCAGAATACATGGATATGGATGTTTTGATGAACGGCGCACCTTTCACACCTCCTTTATTTAAACAGCCGCCGCGCGAGTTTGGCATTTTCCCTTTCTGGTTTGTCAATGGAGAAATGAGCTACGAAGAAATGGAATGGCAACTGCGTGAGTTTTATGACAAGGGTATACCGGGCATCTTTTTCCATGCCAGATTTGGAATAAAAGAATACATGCCATACCTCGGCGAAGACTGGTTTGACCGCGTTCGGTTTACGGTTGAAAAAGCAAAGGAGATCGGCCTTCAGGTTTGGATCTATGATGAATATAACTGGCCGAGCGGCACGGCCGACCAACAGATTCAGGCGGACCGGCCGGAATTGACTTCAACTTATCTGGAGTTGGTCGTCTGTGACATCAAAGGTCATTTTTTTACCTTTATGGAAGGGACAGATTCACGCTACAATGATTTGGAACAATCCGAACCGATTTATGCCTGCGCCATTCGTGAGTCCGATTTAATTAATAAAAATGAGGCGTTTATCAACCTCATGCCGTCCCTGTCATTTGATAAAGTCATCACCTGGGAAGCGCCTGAAGGCTCATGGAAGCTCTTGTATTTTATTGAGCGCAAAGCGTCGTGGTATACGGACGTGCTCAATGAAGAAACAACAAAAGAATTCCTCAAGCGGTGCCACGAGCGATATCTGGAAAATCTGGGCGGCTGCCTCAACGGAAAAGTTGAAGGATTTTATACGGATGAGCCGGCCATGTTCTACTTTGAAAGCGGACGGGATAATTACATTATTCCATGGTCTGGCA
>JAGPFK010000135.1 GCA_018056585.1 Clostridia bacterium
CCCACGTTCTGATTATCCCGCCGGACTATACTCGTCTGCATTCGGGTGCCGGTCTTCTGACCGCGCTCTATTACGAGCGCCTTCAGAAAACCTGCAAAGTTGACATTTTGCCGGCACTTGGAACGCATGAACCGATGACTCAATCAGAATACCAGGATTTTTTTGGTCCGGATGTGCCTTTTTCAGCCATGATTACGCATAACTGGCGCACAGACGTTGTTAAACTCGGGGAGGTTCCCGCTGATTTTGTTTATCAAGTTTCTGAAGGACTCATGGAGGATGCGATTGATGTTGAAATCAATAAGCATCTGCTGAATCCAGCCTATGATCTCATTATTTCTATCGGGCAGGTCGTCCCCCACGAAGTGGCTGGCATGGCCAACTACAGCAAAAATATTTTTGTGGGCTGTGGTGGCAGCCGTATGATCAACGGCAGCCATATGCTGGGCGCTTTTTATGGTCTGGACCGGATCATGGGACGTGATCGTACGCCAGTGAGAGCAGTTTTTGATTTCGCCGAATCGCATTTTATTCAAAACCTGCCAATCCTGTACGTATTAACCGTCACAACAGCGGAACAAAACAATGTGTCCATCCATGGTATCTTTGCCGGGCGCGATCGGATGCTCTTTGAAGAAGCAGTCAGATTAAGTCAGGAAAAAAACTTGATTTTCCTTGATCAGCCACTTCAAAAGGTTGTTGTTTATCTGGATGAACGAGAATTCAAGAGCACCTGGCTGGGCAACAAGGCCATTTATCGCACACGCCTGGCCATGGCCAAAGGCGGTGAGCTTTTAATTCTGGCACCTGGCATTCGCAAGTTCGGGGAAGATGAAAACAACGACCGATTGATCCGCAAGTACGGTTATGTTGGCCGTGAACGGATTATCGAGCTGATTTCTCAAAATAAAGACCTTCAGGATAATCTGTCTGTGGCTGCTCACCTGATTCATGGATCGTCCGACAACCAATTCAATATTATTTATGCCGTTGACCGCATAAGTTGCGATGAAATCAAACAAGTCAACTTTGGGTGTATGCCTTTGTCTGAAGCACTGAAGCGCTATAATCCTTCTGTGTTGAAGGATGGTTTCAATCGTTTGCCGGATGGGGAAGAAATCTTTTACATCAGTAATCCGGCTCTCGGACTATGGGTTGACCGAACACGGTTCTAATGTTTATTCCATTCTGGCCTGTTCGAACTGTCCACGGTACAGTCGGCTGTAAAAGGTATCAGACGCCATGAGTTCGCGATGACTGCCTCGCTCAATGATCTGTCCATCGTAGATCACCAGAATCTCGTCGGCATCCCGAATGGTAGATAATCGATGCGCGATAATAAAACTGGTCCGTCCTTGCCGCAATCGGATCATTGCCTTTTGCAGCAGCATCTCCGTCCGTGTGTCCACACTGCTGGTTGCTTCATCCAGGATCAGCACAGCAGGCTCTGCCAGGATTGCCCGTGCGATGGATAAAAGCTGTCGTTGCCCTTGAGAAAATCCACCGCCTGACTCATCGATTTCTGTTTCATACCCTTTGGGAAGGCGGCTGATAAACCGATCGGCACCAACCAGGCGGGCGGCTCCTTCAACTTCTTCATCCGTGGCTGAAAGCCGCCCGTAACGGATATTCTCCCTAATGGTCCCGCTGAAGAGATACGTATCCTGCAAAACCATCCCATAGGCGGCGCGCAGGCTGTTGCGTTGCCATGATCGCAAATCATGGCCGTCAAAAGTTATGCAACCGCTGTCCGGATCATAAAATCGCACCAGTAAGTTTACAATGGTTGTTTTACCAGCGCCGGTCGGGCCGACAAGAGCGATGGTTTTTCCAGATGCTGCCAGTAAATCGATCGATTTGAGGACAGGAATATCAGGATGATAGCCAAAAGTCACATCGAAGAAGCCGATCTCACCGATTGGATCTGTAAGCGGCTTGGCGTCCGGCGCATCCGGTGGTTCAGGTGTTTCGTCCATCAGCTCAAAGATTCTTTCGGCAGCAGCCTGGGCTGACTGGATGGTGCTGTATAGATTAGCTATATTGTTGATCGGCCTTGTAAATTGGCGAGAATATGTGATAAAACTGGCAATCACACCAACCGATATGATTTCGGACAAAGCCAGAGAGCCGCCAGCCGTAACAACAATAATAAAACCGATGTTGGTGATTACATTTAAAAGAGGCATCACCATACCGGAAAACAGTTGCGCTTTCATTCCGGACTGACGCAGTTGTTCATTGATTTGATCAAACTGCGAGATGACATGTTCCTCCTGGCCAAATGCCTTGACCACTTCTTGTCCGGATAAAATTTCTTCGATATGGCCGTTCAAATCTGCCAGATCAATTTGCTGTTGCTTGAATCGCTCACGTGCTTTGCCTCCTATTTTTTTGGAAACCAGCAAGGTAGGAGGAACGGTCAACAAAGTCAATCCTGTTAGGATAGGCGAGAGAATCAGCATCATCACCAGTGAACCGATCACCATAAGCACGCTTGAAAACAGTTGTGTGGTTGAGGATGAAATCATCGTGCTGACGTTATCAACATCATTGGATAAACGGCTCATCAGTTCGCCATGTGTGTGCGTATCGAAAAAGGAGAGCGGCAATTGCTGAACGCGTTCAAAAAGCGAACGGCGAAGCAGCATAACAATCCGCTGAGCGATACTTGCAATCCACCATTCGTGCAGCCAAGTCAGGATGGCAATCACAGCATAAGCTGCAGCCAGCAGCACAAGGGTTTGAGACAGATGATAAAAATCCACGCCTGTTTTCGCAGCGATGGCATCAACCGCACGGCCAATCAATAAGGGCTCGATCAGCCCCACAGCCGATGATAAAGACGCCAGAATGAAAACGGCGATCAAAGGGCCGTGTTCGCTTTTAGTCAGGCGCCAGAGCCGGACAACCGTTTCTTTCATATTCTGTGGTTTTTCATAACTGGCATACCGGCCGGCCTGATGTAAATTAATAGTCGGACGCCTTTCTTTTTCTCCGTTTATCTCAAATCACCTCCTGGCCTTCAATGTCCAGACCGATCTGAGAACGAAAGATATCCCGATAAATAGAACTTGTTTGCAGCAATTCTTTATGTGTTCCGCTGCTCTCAATGGTGCCGCCATCCATAACAAAAATGATATCGGCATCCATAATAGACTGCACCCTCTGGGCAATCTGGATCACGGTCATCCCCTGCTTATTTGCTTTTAAAGCTGCGCGCAGTTTTTGATCTGTTTCCATATCAATGGCACTGGTGCTGTCATCCAGAATAAGGATTGGGGCTTGCCGGACCAGTGCCCGTGCAATGCACAGCCGCTGCTTCTGGCCGCCTGAAAAATTAACACCGCCTTGCCCTATCATCGTTTGTAAGCCATCTGGCAGCTGATTAATGAATTCAGCAGCCTGGGCTATTTCAACGGCTCGTAATATATCCTGTTTTGTTGCCTGAGGATGACCCCATCGCAGGTTTTCTTCGATTGTACCCGTAAACAAAACGGATTGCTGGGGAACAATGGCCATGCGACTTCGAAGGTCCTTTAAAGATAAAGTGCGCACATCGGCTCCATCAACCAGAATCAAACCGCTGTCGGCGTCATAAAAGCGAAAGAGCAAATTGACCAGCGTTGTTTTTCCACAACCCGTTGGTCCAATGATCGCGGCTTTGAAGCCGGGCTCGATCTGAAAGCTGATGTCATTTAAAACGGGCTGGATCTGGCCTGGGAATGTGTAAAAAACATGTTCCATCGCTACAGATCCCTGCCGTTCCGGCTGGACCGGATGAGCCGGTTCATCCATGCCTATCGGTTCCGCTATAATTTCACCGATTCGGTCCATAGATGTTTTTGCTCTTACGCCAACAGTAAAAATCATTGAAAGCATGGTCATAGCATGTAAAATCTGCATAAAATAATTGATAAAGGCCATGACGTCTCCCACTTGCGCACGGGCGGATGAAACACGAATGCCTCCGAGCCACAGCAAGGCAAGGGTACTTCCGTTCATAACAATAAAAATAAGCGGCTGGATGATCACCATGGCATGGGCTGCGCGGATGCTCAAGCCGGCCAGGCTTTGATTCGCCTGATCAAAACGTTCTTTTTCGTAGTCCTGCCGGTTAAAAACTTTAACAACACGGATCCCGGCCAGATACTCTCGCATGACGGCATTCACACGATCAATGGCCTCCTGGACTTTTTGAAAATGAGGGAAGCCGCGTTTGACCCGGATCGAAATGAGCAAGGCTAAAATCGGCAAAACAATTAAAAGCAGCATGGCCATACTGCGATTCAGTAAAAAAGCCATGATGATGCCGCCAATCAAAAGCAGAGGAGCCCGGATAAAGACACGTGTCAGCATAAAAGAGAAATTTTGGATTTGCATGACATCGTTTGTGAGTCGAGTAATCAGCGTTGCCGTTCCAAAGCGGCGGGTTGTTTCCAGAGACATCTCCTGCGTCTTACGGAAAAGGTCTGATCTGAGACGCGTTCCAAGATCCTGTGAGGCGCGGGTCGAAAACCAATTTCGGGAAAGTCCGGCTAAAGAGCCAAATAGAGCGATGGCCAGCATGATCAGGCCAACCTGATAAACATGCTGCATATTTTGCTTCATGACTCCCTCATTGATAATGGATGCCATGAGAGTAGGCAGACTCAGATCAACCAGTGCTTCGACCAGCAAACAAAGCCAAGCTGGCAGCGCAAAACGCAGATAGGCCGGCAGATAAGGTTTCAACCACTTCAAAGCTTGAACCGCCCCTTTTTATCGATTCATTGATATTCTATACTGGCATGATATTCCTGCAAAGACTTCAGCTGACCAGACAAGCAGCCGTTTTCCACATAGGCTGTGATGCCGCGCACACTGGCCATCGCAGCCGTCATCGTTGTAATGTAAGGAATCTTGTAGCGGATAGCTGATTTTCTGATATAAGAATCATCATGCTGACTGCGGCGATCAGCCGGTGTATTGATCACAAGTTGGATCTCCCGGTTCGCGATGTGATCCAGAATATTCGGGCGCCCCTCATATAATTTTTTTACAAGAATTGAGGAAATTCCATTTTCTGCAAGAAAGCGATGCGTTCCCTCTGTGGCCATAATGGTAAAACCGATTCTTTCAAAGGCTTTGGCAACGGCCAATACATCCGGCTTGTCCTGATCATTGACACTGATAAGAACCGTACCTTTTGTTGGCAGTGCGGATTGAGCCGCTTCCTGA
>JAGPFK010000136.1 GCA_018056585.1 Clostridia bacterium
CTTGCTCCCCTATCTTTTCAGCCCTATAATAGAAAACGATTGTGAACCAATCTTTTTTCACTCTTTAAGGAGGCTACCATGAAGATCTGTATTTTTAAAACACCGGAAGATCTTGGCAAAGCGGCTGCTGAACAAGCCGCAAAGGTTCTGAATGAAGCCATCTGCAAAAAAGGGAAAGCCAGGCTTGTTCTTTCAACAGGCCAATCTCAGTTTGAAACCCTGCAGGCGTTAGTTGAAAGCGACGTTGACTGGAAAAAAGTAGAGATGTTTCACCTCGACGAATATATTGGCTTACCCATCACCCATGAAGCAAGTTTCAGGCGCTATCTCATGGATCGCTTCATCAGCAAAGTTCCCCTGATGGCCGTGCATCTTGTTGATGGTGAGGGTGATGTAAAGGAAACCATAAAAAAATTAAACGAAGCCATTAAAGCAGAGCCGATTGACCTCGGCCTGATCGGCATTGGTGAAAATGCGCACATTGCTTTCAACGACCCGCCGGCTGATTTTACAACTCAAGAGCCCTTTATCATCGTCGAATTAGATGAAAATTGTAAAAAGCAGCAAGTGCGGGAAGGTTGGTTTCCAGATTTGGAGCATGTACCGGACAAAGCCATTTCTATGTCCGTTCAGCAAATACTCAAATGCAGAACCATCATTTCCTGTGTGCCTCATGCTGTCAAAGCAAAAGCTGTTAAAATGACATTGGAAAGTCCCGTATCGAATCAGATCCCGGCAACAATCCTGAAAACACATCCGGATGTCACATTATACCTGGATGAGGCATCCGCCTCTTTGCTGACGCCGGAACTGATCCGCCAATTTACATAAATGAATTGATCGAATAGAGGTTTTTCATGAATCTGGCCTTGTATCCGACCATTCTGACCCCCTTTACGAACGATAATGTGATCGATTTCGCATCTCTGGACCGATTCATCAGCCATTTGTTTAAAAACCATTGTGATGGACTGTTTGCCGTCTGCCAATCCAGTGAAATGTTTTATTTAAGCGAAGAAGAAAAGCTTGAACTGGCACGCTTTTGTATCGATCGCTGTCATCAGAATGGAAAAAAGTGTCTCGTTTCGGGACACACCCAGGATATGATCGAAGATCAAATCCATTATCTGCAAAAGCTGTCGCGTCTTCAGGCGGACGCTGTCATTCTGGTAACCAATCGTTTGGCCGGCAAAGCTGAAAGCGATGAGATTCTGATCGAAAATCTTAAGACGATCATCAGCCAGCTGGATCCGGAGACGCGCCTGGGCTTATATGAATGCCCTTATCCATACAAAAGGCTCTTGTCCGGCCCAGTCATTGATTTTTTAATTTCAACAGGCCGCTTCGATTTTATTAAGGATACCTCCTGTCAAATCGAAATCATTCGCTCGCGCCTTCGGCAAATTAAAGAATCGACAATCAGGCTTTACAACGCGAATGCTGCGACATTAATGGAAAGCATCGCTGACGGCGCTGCCGGGTACTCAGGTGTTATGCTCAATTTCATACCTGAGCTTTTTTCGCTTGTCCGGCGATATCTTAACGACGAAACAGCACCGCCAGGCCTTGTTCCATTACAGCGTCATGTTCGAAGCGCTGCGGAGTTGGCTGAATTCATCACTCTGGCCAGTGTCTATGAGTATCAGAAATATCCGCTCAATGCAAAGCACTATCTGGTTCAAAAAGGAATTTTTCAAACGGATCTGACACGGTGCACAACAGATAAAATCAGTGAGTCGCAGCATAAAGAACTGTTAGCTTTAGCAAACCGGGCAGAAAAAACCAGAAGCAAGGTTGGATTATTCTCAGACCGTTTGCTGATTTTCCCTGAAAACCAATTTTTTAACAGCTGTCATGCCTCAACCGTCCTCCCCCTTGAGGATGGAACGATTCTGGTTTCTTATTTTGCCGGTTCTGCAGAGGGGCAGGATGATGTGGGAATTTGGCTGTCAAAACGGGTCAATGGGCATTGGCAGGATCCAAAATGCATTGCCAAAATTGCCGATGAGCCTCATTGGAATCCGGTTCTTTTTTTATCAGGCGGCTTTATTCGTCTGGTGTTTAAGGTCGGCAGGCAAATTTCATCCTGGAAGAGTTACACCATGGTGTCTGAAGATCAGGGTGAGACATGGACAAAAGCTGTGCCTTATCCGTTTCCCAACGAAGCCGGCGGCCCCGTTCGCAGCAAACCCATCCGCTTGTCCAATGGCCTGTGGCTCGCACCTAATTCAGACGAAACAGAAGAAGCCTGGCTGCCGCGTGTTGATATCTCATATGATGAAGGAGCCTCATTTCCAGTCTCTGTTCCTGTTCCCATCAACAGAACCGATCCGAAAAGGCATACTTATTTGGCCGGGAAAGGCGCAATCCAACCAACCTTATGGGAGAGCCGCCCTGGTTTCGTGCACCTTTTTTTACGCACCACAGCCGGATTTATTTTTCGTTCTGATTCAACCGATGATGGCCAAACTTGGTGTGAAGCCTACAACACCTATTTACCGAACAACAACAGCGGCATAGATGTTGCAAAGGCTGGATCGGACCTTTATCTCGCATTGAACCCGATTTCAGGCAATTGGGCCAGCAGAAATCCGCTTGTTGTCTGGAAATCTGCTGATAACGGACTGACCTTTGATCATGCTCTGACCCTGGACTGTCTGGAAACCGATCCCCAACAGCAAACCGATGCGGAATACGCCTATCCCGCGGCCGTAACAATGAATGGAAAGTTATTTATTTCTTATACTTACCTGCGCCGACAAATTGCTTTTTGTGAAATTGCGCTTTGTCCTGGTAAAGGATAAGAAGCAATGGCTGATAGAAAGATCAAGTTGCAAAAACGGATTCTCTTACTCAGCTTTCTGGCCTATACTCTTGCTTACACACTCAGGGTCAACATCGCCGTGGCCATTCCTGTTCTTGTTAAAGAGCGCGCGGTTACTTACACACAGATGGGGTGGGTCAATAGTCTTTATTTCATTTTTTATATGGGTGGACAGCTTCTGAATGGCTATCTGGGTGATCATGTCAACAGTAAAGCTCTTGTCATTTCAGGCCTCCTCTTTTCAGCTTTATGTAACTTGGGCGTTGCGTTTGCGCCCTCATTTATTTTGCTTGCTGCCTGCTGGTCTCTGAATGGCTTGGCTCAATCGATGCTATGGGCCCCACTCATCAAAACACTTTCTCTCTGGTTCTATGATTTTCAGTTAGAACGCGTTTCGTTTATCATGTCGCTGAGCACGGTCATCGGCTATGCGCTCTCCTGGGGCGTTTCGTCAATCCTTTTAAAGCATGTAGGCTTCCTGCCTGTCTTTTATATTCCGGCTGTCCTTGTTCTGCTGTTTTCTCTTGTGATGATTTTGTTTTTTCAAAGCAATCCGGACCACACCCTTTTTGTTCCAACCCAACCAATCGCGCAAAATGAAAAAGCAAAGCTTCCGGTTGGCCAGTTTTTACGCCTCATCCATGTCCCCAGTTTACTTTTGGTCGCCTTGTCACAAGGCATGATTCGGGAAGGCATCAGCGTTTGGTTTCCAACCCTCATTTCGGAGTCGGGTTATTTCCCAGAAGGTTCTCCCTTTATTATTTTGGTTATTGTTCCCTTCACCAACTTATGCGGCATTCTCTTTGTGCGGCATGTCAGCCGATATTTGAAGCATGACAGTCTGAAAACATTGCTTTTCGTTTTTATGCTGATAACTGGGCTTGCCCTGCTGCTCAATCTGGAAATCCAGTCTTTTGGGTTGATTCTCCTGCTGATGGTTCTTTTGTTGGCCTTAACATACGGACTTTCGCCGATTCTGACCTCTGCCATCCCTTTTCAATATGTAAGCTTTCAGTATGTTTCATTACTGGCCGGACTCATAGATTTTTCAATTTATATGGGAGCAGCCGTTTCCAGTGCTATTTCAGGCAAAATCGCCGACCACCATCCATGGAACCGAGTCATGCTCCTGTGGCTGATTGCCGCTGTTGTCGGTCTGGCTGTGGCGGCCTGGCGTTTTTTTCTGGACCTCAATCAACAAAACAAAGATCTTTCAGCATAGGACATCTTCCGTTTTTGCTCTGATGATGCACCGTTCACCTGCAGCAGGGAAACATGAGTGAAAACACACTGCTTCCCGAGATATGTGCCTGTTTGGCCACCGACTGACAGTCCATTCGCTTCGAGCAACTGTCCAGGCAAGGTACATGAAATCTCAACTTTTACCGTATCCTTGTTCCAGACAATCAGTATGTGTCCCTCGTATGATCAAATCGCGCCGTACCCATCGGCGCGTTATCCCATCTGGACTGAAGAATGTATTTGATATGCAACGTTCTGGCCGGCATACATCGAAGGTCAAGATGATCATTGATCATCAGGGTCCTGAATGCGCCACTCGCCCAGCCACATTTCCCCGGCTAACGCTGTATTACGGCCTGATCTTTTGCATGGCGCGGATAAGGCCGCCACCATATGAACCGTCTGCATCGACCCGTTTGCGGATTTCCGTACAATCTTCCCACAAGATTCCTTTTGATACAGGGGAGAAAAATCGGTTACGCTCTGACAAGGCAGATTCTGTGTCGTTTTTAAACACCGTCTCATCATACTCAGCCAGCCCGTAATAAGAGAGAAGAATGGTGTCTGTTTCCTCGCCGTCATGTATCAGATAAGGCTGATCATTATTGAATGCCGAATCCTTTTTTGTACCGAAATGCTTTTGCGGTATGATCATCTCCCAGTGCCAGGCCATCTGACATCCATCCTTACACATTGCTGACATTGGCATCATACTCTAAAAAAACTCACTTAAAAAATCATCTCCGGCATGGAAAGGACCTGAAATTCGTCTGTAATAAGAAAGTGTTCAATCAAGCCAATATAAAAAGCCCCTTCTTTTAATTTTTCATCTGTTCCATAAAGCCTAAAAAACAAAGGCACCCATATTCCTTCTCCAGAAGATAGCGAGTAGTGAACATGGCTCAAAAACGCCCCATATAAACTCATTTCAATTTGAGCAAGCTCTGGGCACATTTGACTGAAACGTAAAAATTGTGGCAGGATAATTCGTCTGGATTTCATGGATCCTAAGATATTCTTCAAATAAAGTGCAAAATATGCGCCCTGTATGCGCTTTTTGCCGCAAGCTGAAATCGGTGTCTACGAAAAAACATATACCTCA
>JAGPFK010000137.1 GCA_018056585.1 Clostridia bacterium
AGCCTCCTCGGCCGGGCGATCAACACCGCCGATCAAATGAGGCAAACGGCACAGGAAATCCGGCGATAAAATTCGCCGAACGAGTATCGGGTGATTATTATGAGGATTAATCCCAATTTAGCGGCAGCCGCCATTGCGCGATACGAAAAAGCTTATCGGCAGCAAAAGGCATCACAATCTGCCTATCAACCAGAAGACAAAATAGAAATTTCTGAGCGGGCCCGGATCTATACCACCTTGCTCTCAGAATTCGATCATATAGACAATTGCTCTGAAGCTAAAATTCAATCTGTTTGTGAGCGTCTGGCGAATGGAACTTATTCGATCGATGCCGATCGCCTCGCGGCCAGGATGATTGAAGAAGTGAAAAAGGGCTCATCGTGTTGAAATGGAGAAAGAAGATGGAACAGCATATTGATCGTCTGATTGATCTGATCGAACAGCAAAAATCGCAGTACGATGTCATGCTGACGTTGTCTGTGCAAAAAAAAGAAGCCATCATTAAAGGAGACGCGTCTGAGCTCGATGCGATTGTCGAGCAGCAAGCCAGTTTACTTGAAGAAATCATAGCCCTGGAACAAAAACGAAAAGCGGCGGCGATTTCCCTGGCGAATGCCTGCAAAATTTCTTTGGATGATTTTGCACTAACAGACTTGCCTTTTCTGACTCCGCAGCAAAAGGCACGAATCGAAGAGATTATGCCGGCTTTTCGCAAAACATTAGAAGAAATTGATAAAATCAATGAGGTGCTGACGAAACTCCTGCAAATCCATTTGGACTATGTTCAGCATGTGATCGATATTCTGACAGAAACACAGTCTATGGATTCTTATGACATGAATGGGGAGTCAGAACAGCGCCGTGAACAAACAAAAAATTTGCTGAATTCCATTTTATGAGGCATTCGAATGAGTAGTTTTTTTGGATTAAACATAGCCAGATCTGCTTTGACAATGGCGCAAAAAGGCCTGGATGTCACAGGGCACAACATTGCCAACGCGAATACGGTCGGCTATTCGCGGCAACGTCTGCTGACCAGTGCTGTTGAGCCACCTGTTTTAGGCAGCCGTTTTGCTGTTACAAGCGCAGCAACTGGTGGAGGCGTTAAAATCCTGACCGTTGATCAGATCAGGAACCCTTTTCTGGATGCACAATATCGTCAGGAATACAATTTGGCAAGTCAGTGGTCCACAAGGGCTGAACATCTGTCCTACATTGAAAGTCTTTTTGACGAACTTTCAGATACCGGCCTGACCAAAGCACTGTCACAGTTTGCAGACAGTTTGCAGGAATTATCCCGTGACCCCTCCAACATGGAATACAGAACCAATTTGCTTCAGCAATCACTCAAACTTGTCGAAACATTCCATCACTACAGCAAACAGCAAAGTGATAAGCTTTCTGAGCTGGATCAAACAGTCGTTACACTGACCTCTCAGGTCAATGATATCACAAGGTCTATCGCAGACCTGAATAAAACGATTGCACAGTATGAATTAGGTGGACAGCAAGCAAATGACCTTCGTGATCAACGAAACGTTCTGCTTGACCGTTTAGCCGGTTTGATTGATTACCGCTGCCAGGAAGATGAAATGGGACGGTTGAAAGTGACAATTGGTTATCAAACATTAATCGATCATGATCAGGTTCGCTCTTTAACCGCCGTTGCAGATCAGGAAAATCCGCTGATGGGGGCCACAGATTATTTACATCGGATTGTTTTTGAAGAGACTGGCGAAGAACCTCTTCTGTCTGGTGGTCAAATTAAGGCCATTCTTAATCTTCGGGACGGTTCTTCGAAAGACAACATAGGCATCCCTTACTTGTCGGCCCAGTTGGATACCTTGGCCGCTTCATTGGCCGCCAGCTTTAATGAGATTCATGCACAAGGATGGACCCTGCCGGATCCGGAGGCTGGTCTTCCTTCTTCGATCGGACGGCTGTTTTTTGCCCAGACTGTTGACGAGGAGGGGCAGCCTTTGCCCATCGGCGCCTGCAACATCCAGATTGATCCTGTTCTTATTGATCGAATCAGCCAGATTGCCGCTTCTTCCTTGCCTGTCACCTCCGAAGCAATGAGTGGAAACAATGAGAATATTTTGCAGCTGGTTCAGCTTTTTCATCGTCAGGATATCCCCGGTGTTGGCAGTTTCAACGGTTTCGTTCAGAGTTTAACGGTCACATTAGGCATTGAGGTGTCCCATGCGAAAACCAGAAGCGACAACCAGGCCGTTTTGGTTGACAGCCTTGAACAGCAGCGACAATCCGTATCAGGCGTGTCTTTAGATGAGGAAATGACACAACTTATCCGGATGCAGCACAGTTACACGGCTGCCGCTCGTATGATCAACGCCATTGATGAATGCCTTGATATTTTAATCAACAAAACCGGCTTGGCTGGTCGATAAAGAAAACGAGGTGTGTGAGCGATGCGCATTACGAACAACATGCTGACTCAAAATTACCTGAATAATCTGGAGCGCACCGTAGAGCGGATGAGCCAATATCAATATCAAATGTCGACGGGAAAGCGAATCAGACGTGTATCAGATGATCCAATCGGATCGATCAGTTCTCTTTCGATCCGAACGAAGATTTCACAGCTTAATCAGTATCAACGCAATATTGATGACGCAAAGGCCTGGCTCACACAAAGCGAAACAGCCATCACAGATCTTAATAATGTGATCAAAAACATGTATGAAAAAACGGTTCAGGCCGCAAACGGCACCCAACATACCAGTGAAAAGCTCGCCATCGCCACAGAGTTGTCAGAACTGAGAGAACATATTGTACAATTGGCCAACAGCAACTATGGCAATCAGTATATTTTTGGCGGATATCAGACCGATTCACAGCCGATCACAGGCTCTGACCCTGTGCTTTATCAAGGAATGGATCTGACAAACTTAACCCCCTCAGAAGCCGAATTCTTGAATCAACAAACCCGCATGATTGAAATTGGTCCTGGTCTTCTGACGTCTGTTTCAATTCCAGGCTCAAAACTATTAGGTACAGGCAGCGAGAACATCATTCAAATCACAGATGAGCTGATTGACATTTTACGCGCGGAAGGCTCCACCGATGAGATCAGCCCCTACATTTTGAAATTACAAAAAAAGCAAGAAGATACACTAGCGATGCTCACAGAAATTGGTGGCCGGATCAACCGCCTGGATCTTGTCAATAATCGGACAGACCAAGATCTGTTAAATTACGAAAGTGTCAAATCAAATATCGAAGATGTTGATATTGTTGAAGCCATCATGCATCTTGAAATGGAAAGAGCCGTTTATACGTCAGCCCTTTCCATCGGTTCTTCCATTATTTTGCCATCATTGGCTGATTTTCTTCGCTGAGTTAAGAACAAAAACAATAAGAACAACATGAACAGACAAAAGGAGATTGGCATATGCGGATCCAAACGGCCGTCTTTGGCGAACTGGAAATTTGTCAGGACAGAATCATCTTTTTCAAAGAAGGTCTGCCTGGATTTGAAGAGCTAAAGCGTTTTGTCTTGATTATACTGGAACAAACGCGGCCTTTTCTTTGGCTGCAAGCCATTGATCGGGATGTAGCCATACCGGTGATCAGCCCATTTGAAATTTTCCCCCACTATGCACCGGTTATTAAAGATGATATATTTAATGAAATTGGTCTGCAAAAACAGGAGGATTTGCTGGTCCTCGTTGTGGTCGTCATCCCGCCCGAAGTCAATTTGATGACGGCCAACATGGCTGCACCGATTCTGATTAATATTGCAAACAATCAAGGAAGGCAGGCATTGGCGGAAGACAGCACGTATCAAATTCGCCAGCCCATATTTGAAGCTGTTTGTCAAAACTTGATCAAGGAGGAGCGGCATGCTGGTTCTGACGCGAAAGAATAATGAGGCGATCCAGGTTGGCAATGACATTAAAATCGTTATTCTTGGTATCGAGAATGATCGTGTCAAAATCGGGATAGAGGCGCCCCAGGAAACAAAAATCATGCGGGCCGAACTCATCCGGGAAATCCGTCAGATCAATCAAGAGGCGACACAGGCCGATCCATGCCGCTTAACGCTGGCCATCTCACAAAATAAATCAACGAAAGATAAGAAGTAGCAAGACCACATCCATTCCTTTTTTCTCATAAAATATGTTAACATGTGTTTACCCTCCATTGCATGAGGGTTTTTTATTCTGATCAAAGGGGCGCATCATGGAAGAAAACCAAACACAAATCCATCTGCCCGAAGAGGAGGAGAAAGATTTTCCGCCAAAGCGGCGCCAAACGTGGCCAAAACGCCTGATTGCCCTGTTGGTTGCCTGTGCGCTTTTGTTTTTTTCTTTCGCTTATCTGATGCGTTTATCGGATTTACCGCCCATCGATCTTTTGATCACGTCACGGCAGCTCACCAAAGATGAAACCATTCGCTCCTGGACAAAAGCCGTCGTTGGAATTACGGCTGACAGCCGAAGCGGAACCGGTTTTATTCTGGCTCCGGACAACATAATCGTCACCAATCGGCATATTCTTGAGGAATCCCGACAGCTCACCGTTCGGATGAGCAGGAATGAGTATGTGGTTTCTGAATGGTTTGATTGTCAGGATGAGGATCTGGCTTTGATTCCGTTACCGGAAGAAACCAATTCAGAAGATTTGACCAGTCTGCCGCTTGAAACGGAGTTATCTCCCGAGCCGGGCGATAAACTGACGCTTATTGGCAATCCACAAGGTTTATTCCGGGTTGCCTGTCCGGCTACCTTTGCTGGTTTTGTTTCAGATGAGAAAAAGCAAAGGGTTGCCGTCTATGGCGCCATTTATAAAGGAAACAGCGGCAGTCCTGTGATCAATGATCGGGGACATGTCATAGGGATTGTTTTTGCATCGGCGACCACGTCTGATCAGAAGAAGGATGAAGTCATGGGTCTTTTGATTCCGGCTGAGGTGATCCGGCAGGCTGTAGAAATGAGAAAAGACAAGTGAACCAGGACAAAAGCATCGGCATCCAATAGATACCCGGCGTAGACTTTGAAAAAGAAGCAGATGAACGATCATCCTGAAAGGTCAGAAAACCGGTTTGCCGGATGAAAGCGCGGTGTCTCATAGTCTGCTGAGTCAGACGAATTTAGAGAATGGTCTCGTGATCTGAGCTGTCATCACATTGGTCGCTTC
>JAGPFK010000138.1 GCA_018056585.1 Clostridia bacterium
ATTTTTTGCGGAAAACATTTCAGGCATGAGATTGGTCCAGATCTTTTGTCAGGAAGAGGCAAAACGTCAGGAATTTGAAGCGCTCAATGATGAATACTGCAAAAGCACGTTGCTGCAGATTAAGCTTAATAGCTTGCTGCGGCCTCTCATGGAAGTGATCAACACCCTAGGCATCGTTCTTTTGATTGCCTATGCGACGCGCAGCCTGACAGAAGGAACGCTACCCATCGGCGTGCTGTACGCTTTTACCTCATACATTAAGAAATTTTTTCAGCCGATTAATGATCTGGCTGAAAAATATTCAACCATTGAGTCAGCTGTTGTGTCAGCTGAGCGGATCTTTGAATTGCTGGATCAGGCAGACCGCCAGGAAAACCTGCACGAAGGCGAACCGCTTGAACAACTCAAAGGCCATGTGGCCTTTGAACACGTCTGGTTCGCCTATGAGGATGAGAACTGGGTTTTGCGAGACGTCTCCTTTACCGTTCAGCCTGGAGAAAGCGCAGCGATCGTTGGAGCGACCGGTGCCGGCAAGACGACCATCATCTCGCTGCTGCTTCGATTCTACGATGTCCAGAAAGGCCGGATCCTGCTGGATGGACAGGATATCCGGCAATTCCGGCTGCATGATCTGAGGCGTCAGATTGCCGTGGTTCTCCAGGATGTGTTTCTTTTTTCCGGCACCATCGCGGACAACATCCGCTTGGGTGATGGGACGATCGATGACGATCAGATCATGGAAGCTTTGAAATTATCTTATGCCGACACGTTTATCAGAGGATTGTCACGCCATATGGAAACGCCTGTCACGGAGCGCGGCAGTACTTTTTCTGCCGGGCAGCGGCAATTGCTCAGTTTTGCGCGCGCCATAGCCAGACAACCGGCTGTCTTTGTGCTGGATGAAGCCACGGCCAATATTGATACGGAAACGGAGCAATTCGTCCAGCAATCTATTTCTGCCGTTTCCCACCGCTGCACCATGCTGATCATCGCGCATCGCCTGTCTACCATCCGGAATTGTGATCAGATCATTGTGATTGATCAGGGCCAGGTTGTTGAAAGCGGCAGCCACGAAGAACTCATGGCCCGGAAAGGACGTTACGCTGCGTTTTATAAGGCCCAGTTCAGTGCCTGATATTTTGATTGCTTTTTAAGTAATGCCGCATGCCATCGGTCATTTTTATTTCGCGATCCGGAAAGATCCAGAGCGCCTCACAAGAGTCAAGGCGCGAAATGAGTGATTGACCCTCCTCATAGGGAAGGAGGAAAAGGGCCGTGGACAAATAGTCAGCCATCCCGCTATCGGGTGCCAAAACGGTGACTGAACGATAAAAGCGGGCCGGGTTCAGTGTTTTTGTATCAATCAGATGATGGTACCTTGTCCCGTTGATTTCAAAATATCGTTGATAATCCCCGCTGGTTGCGACCGATAAGTCATTGACCAGAAGAACATCCATCGGGGGGTTCTCATCCGTTGACACGCTAAATGGATTTTGAATGCCAATCTGCCAGGTGTCTCGTCCGTCTGCTGGTTTTCCGATCAGGCGTACATTGCTGCCCCCGGCACTGACGATGCCTGATGTCAGCCCCTCTGAAATCAGGTCTCTTGCAACCAGTTCGGCCGCATATCCTTTGGCGATGGCCCCGACATCCAGTTTCATACCCTGCTTTTTTAAATAGACAGTGCCGGCCGATTCGTCAATGACCACCTGATCCGGATCACACAACCGGTCAGCTGTTTCAAGCTCTGACTGGGCTGGCAAAGAAAACGGTTCATTGTTGAGTGATCGCATCCAAATGTCATGCCAAATGGAAAGGACGGGGCCAAAAGCGATGTTGACCGTACCGGGTGACAGCCGGTCCGTTTTTTTAGCAAACAGCAGCAGATCGATGATCTCCTGATCGACCTGAACAGGCGCGATCCCGGCTTTTTCATTGACGGTGCAGAGGTTGTTGAGATCAGGGTAAGTCTGGTAGATGTCATACAAGCGATGAAGGGACCAGAAGCGATCCTCGGCCAGTGAAAACCACTGCTGAAACTGTGTTTCTGAATCCGTGTAGGCTACGATGGTGATGACCGTGTCAAAGCATCCGGCAAAAGAGTCGCTGTATTTTTTAACAGCGGGTGTGCAGCCGATGGTCATGAGAAAAGAAAACAGGACCAGGAGGCAAAGGGCAATGGCAGCTAAAGCCCGTTTCGCTCTTTTATTCTTTTTGTGAACCATAAAGGGCGCCTTCATCAGCACGGATTGTTTTCCGGCGGCGGGTTTGAACGATATTTTGCATCTGATCGTGTTCCCCTTTCATTTTGTGGACGGTTAAACGAACATGATCAAAATAACAAAAAAAGAGGGTAAAGACAACCCGCTGACTGAAAAAGAAGGGATATGCTACAATATCGTTAATCAATCAACCATCAAGGGTGGGGAGGAACAGACCATGATAGAATATCATCTTGAAACGCGCTGCGTACAGAGCGGTTATCAGCCGGAGGAAGGCCAGCCGCGTGTGCTGCCGATTTATCAGAGCACAACCTTTAAATACAACTCGGCTGAAAGGGTCGGGCAGTTGATGGATCTGCAGATTGAAGGTGATTACTACACGAGATTGAGCAATCCGACCTTGTCTGCTGTTGAACGGAAAATCGCAGATCTGGAAGGCGGCGTGGCCGCGCTTCTGACTTCATCAGGACAGGCAGCGACTTTCTATTCGGTCATCAACATCTGTCATGCGGGAGATCACCTCATCAGCTCGTCCTCTATCTACGGCGGCACATTTAACTTGTTTCAGAAAACGCTGCGGGAAATGGGTATTGAGGTCACATTTGTCAATCCGGATGATCCGGATGAGGTCCTGCGCCAGGCTTTCCGGCCAAACACGAAACTTGTTTTCGCCGAAACGCTGTCCAATCCGACACTCGTTGTTCTTGACCTATCGCGGTTTGCCGCTCTGGCTCACGAACATGGCGTGCCGCTGATCGTGGATAACACTTTTCCAACGCCGATCAATTGCCGCCCGATTGAATTTGGAGCCGATATTGTGGTTCATTCAACCACAAAATACATGGATGGTCATGCCACCAGTTTGGGCGGAGCCATCGTAGACAGCGGCCGTTTTGATTGGTCCGGCGGCCGATTCCCGGAATTGACAGAACCGGACGCTTCTTACCATGGTGTTGTCTACACCGAACAATTTGGTCCGGCTGCTTATCTTTCTAAAGCAAGAGGACATCTGTTGCGTGACCTGGGGGCTGCAGCCAGTCCGTTCAATGCTTTTTTGCTGAATCTTGGATTAGAAACCCTCTTTTTGCGAATCGAACGCCATTGCCGTAACGCAGAAGCTGTTGCCGCGTTTCTGAGCCAGGATGACCGCATCAGCTGGGTCAATTATCCGAGTTTGCCGGATAGTCCCTATGCTCCATTGGTTCGGCGCTATCTGCCGAAAGGAACCTGCGGCGTCATTTCATTTGGGATTAAGGGCGGAAGACAGGCGGCTATGCGTTTCATGGAAGCCTTGAAGCTGGCGGCGATTGTTGTCCATGTAGCGGATGCCAGAACCAGCGTGCTGCATCCCGCCAGTACGACCCACCGGCAAATGACCGATGAAGAACTTATCCATGCCGGCATTACGCCGGATTTGATCCGTTTGTCTGTCGGCATAGAGCATATTGACGATATCCTCTGTGATATTCAGAACGCCCTTGCTGTTTGTCAGTCTTAAAGTTATAAGGCCGGTCAGAACCGGCCTTTTACTTATTCAGCATATTGTCTGAGAAATTGCTCAACGCGCAGCTGATCCTCCTGATCCGAACAGGAAATGGTAATATCCTGCTTTTGCGCGACGGAAAGGATCAAGTCTAATCCGATCCGGGAGGCCAGGCCACTGTTGGAGACCAATTGATCCCCGTCTTCTGTGATCAGGCAAACCGGGCCTTTACAGGAGCGGATAATGGCTTTAAATTGATCTGCATTAACGGTTTTGAGCTTCATAGCAAACCTCCGGGCAATGAGACAAGATTAAAGCTGTCTTCTTATTTTAACGTGTATCGGCTATCTTATCCATCGATTATATAGATATTATAAATAAAAATCAACCGAGGCTTCTGTTCAATATGCACAAAACAAGTCAGGGTTCAAACAAACTCATGACTTCTTCGAGTGTCATCTTAGACAATAGGTTCTGGCCGGGCTTGATGATGGAATCAATTAGATTTTTCTTTTTTTGCTGTAACGCCAGGATTTTATCTTCAACCGAGTGCCGCGTAAAAAGCTTGAATACCTGAACGACATTTTCTTGTCCGATTCGATAAGCGCGGTCTGTTGCCTGTTCTTCAACCGCTGGATTCCACCAGGGATCGTAATGAATCACGGTGTCCGCACCGGTCAGATTGAGACCGGTGCCGCCTGCGCGTAAGGAAATTAAAAATAAATTTCCTTCCCCGTTGTTGAATCGTTCGACCTGTGCGATGCGTTCTTCCGAGGGAACCTGTCCATCGATGTAAAAGGTAAAGATACCTTTGGCTTCCTGATTTTTCCGGATGATTTCCAGCATGCTGGTAAACTGGGAAAAGACAAGAACGCGGTGACCAGATGAAAAGCAATCAGCCAGAAGCTCTTCCAATAAAAGCAGTTTACCGCTGCCGCCGTCGTATCCATCAAGGAATAAAGCGGGGTGGCAACAAATTTGGCGCAATCGTGTCAGCAGAGCGAGAATATAGATTTGACTGCGTGCGTATCCGTTCAGTGCAATCTCTTCTTTCAGATCGGCTCGGGACCGCGTAAGGAAAGCATCGTAAATGGAACGCTGTTCGGGCGTCATATCGCAAATGGTCCGGCTTTCGATCTTATCTGGTAGTTCGCAAAGAACATCTTTCTTCATGCGGCGTAAGATGAAGGGTGCAATCTGTCGATGCAGGTCTTTCAGCGCTTCTTCGTCATGATCCCGTATAATCGGTATTTCATATCTGTTCTGGAAGACGCGTTGGCTTTGAAGGTAGCCCGGCAGAATAAAATCGAACAGAGACCACAGTTCCAGCAAAGAATTTTCCAGGGGCGTGCCGGTCAGGGCGAAAGCCCGTTCTGTACGGATTTGCTTGACAGAGCGTGCGTTCAGGGTATCGGGATTTTTGATGT
>JAGPFK010000139.1 GCA_018056585.1 Clostridia bacterium
TCAATCGGCAGTTCGACCGGTTTCCCCAGCCAGCTGGACAAATGCATGGCGTTTGAAATCATGAGGCTGTTGATCCCCTCCTGCCCTTTTGCGACGAGCGCTCCGCCCCGCAGGATCGCATCAGCAAAAGCGCGAAGGACACCAATATGCTGTGGGTTTTCGCCTTCCACGGAAATCTCGTTAACCGTCACTTCGGGTATGGCAAAACCATCAGGAGATGTTTTGCAGAAGACGCGTTCATTCTCAGAAAGTTTATATTGAATTAATTTGTCGTCTTCGCAAACGAGCTTGCCCCATTCAAGCGTGATTTCGAATCGATTGGTACCGGGCGCATCGCCTGTACTGGTTACAAAAACACCTGTAGCCCCGTTCGGATACTCCACGTAAGCCGTGACATCATCTTCAACTTCAATATCGTGCCATTTCCCATTGTGGCAAAAAGCAACAACTTTACAGGGCATTCCACAGATCCACTGCCAAAGATCAAGGTTATGCGGGCATTGATTCAGCAGAACGCCGCCGCCTTCACCGGCCCAGGTTGCCCGCCAGCTTCCTGAATCATAGTAGGCCTGTGTCCGATACCAGTTGGTCACAATCCAGTTGGTTCGCTTAATTTCGCCCATTTCGCCGCTTTTAACAATATCATACATTTTACGGTAAACCGGATTGGTTCTTTGATTGAACATCAAGCCAAAAACAACGTCGCTTTGATCTGCGATTTCATTCATCTCACGCACTTGCTTGGTGTAGACACCGGCTGGTTTTTCACACATCACATGCAGTTGATGTTTCATGGCGGCGATTGCCAGTGGAGGGTGGTCATAATGGGGAACGGCAATCAGAACGGCATCACACTTTCCGCTTTGGATCAGCTCCTCTGCACTTGAAAACAAAGCAATATCACGAGGCAAATTTTCTCTCGCCCATTGCAGACGCGATTCATCAGTGTCTGCAATGGCTGTTAACATGATATCAGGTACCTTTCCAGCCAAGATATTTTTAGCATGTGCTGTCCCCATATTACCGAGACCAATGATACCCAGTCTAACTTGTTTTTGCATAAAAACTTCCTTTCATACTAAGGCTTTAGCGATACCCGGCAGCAGAAAGATAGCGATAGCTGCACTGCAGTGCATCAAATGGACTATTTTCGCAGGTGTCCTGCTCTACCATCATATATTTCGTTCCAGCCTTTTTGAAGGCTTCAAAAATAGCCGGCCAATTGAGATTCCCTTCACCGATCGGGGCCATAACGGGCTCAAATCCCTTAACGGCCATGTCTTTAATATGGACAACCGGAATTCGTCCGCTCAGCTTATTGATCCACTGGCAGACATCGGCTCCTCCGGCCTGAACCCAATATGTATCCAGTGTAAATCCCATCTCTTCAGGCGAAAAGAAATCCATAAGGTGCAAAATGATGTTTTTTTCACCTGCTTTGGCAAACTCAAAATTGTGATTGTGGTACATGAATAATTTTCCGGCTGCGGCTATTTTTCTTGCAGGTTCAAGAAAATCCTCTGCAAAGAAAGAAATCCAGTCTGGTGCGCGGTATTTTTCTGGCATGCTGCCAATGCCAATATAATCACAGCCTAGGATCTTGTGTTCCTCAATAACCTTTTCCGTATCATACAGAATGCGGTCCGGATTTGTATGGGTCAACACAATTTTAAGATCATTTTCATCACAGATTTCACGCAGCCGCTTCGGATTGATCTGACCTATTCCAGAGATTTGAACGGTTTTGTAACCTATCTCTGCAATCTTTTTCATGGATCTTATTATATCTCTTTCTGTCTGGATATATTGCCGAATGGTGTACAGCTGGGCTCCAATAAACACAGTCCTTCCTCCTTTTCTACATTTTCATTATACATTGAACGTCTTATCATTGGTTTGTAAATAAAAACGCGAGCTTTGTGGATCTTGCTTTAATTAAGGTGAACAGGCTTGCTTTTTCTCTTAAAAAGCCATCGAAAAATGAAACAGCTAAAGAAGACTTCGCATCAGGCCCAGACACTCTTTTGCTTCTGATGCCTGATCCTTGCGAAAACCCGCTTCAATACTTATATTTCCTTCGTAGTTGATGGAGTGAAGCAAGGCAAACAAAGAAGTCAAAAGCTCTTTATCTGAGATCAAAGGAATTTTTCGACCAAGCAAAGTTGACACATGGACATGGCGGAGTTCGGATCCGGCTATTTTCAACGCGAATAGGCTTTCCTTTTCAATTTCCATGTGATAAGTGTCAGCCAAAACTTTGAAATGGGGATGATTGACAGCCATGGCCATCATCATGGCTTCACTGACTTTGTTGATGACGTTGCTTTCTGTACTGTTTAAAGGCTCCATAAGAACCGTGATATCATATTTTTTAGCTGCATCGGCAGCTAGAATAGCAAAGTCGCGTATCTGAACAAGGGCTCTTTGATACGAAAAACCGGCAGGTATATTACGAGAGCCGGCACTGCCAAAAACAACAATTTTAGCACCAAGCGCAGCCGCTCGCGACAAAGCTTTCTCTGCGTACTGCGCACAGATACCCTGATTGGCGTTTGGTCCGACGACCGATATGGAGCCGGGCAGAAAAACGTTGCAGGCCAGACAAGGTAACCCGCTTTGATTCAGTTTTTTTAAAGCATCTTCGAACTCGTTCTGACTCAGTTGCGCTATTGGCGCCAGAGGCAGTTCGATATAATCATAACCCCATTCCTTTACTTCAGAAGCCAGATCAACATGACCGCAAAAACCAAGTTTCATGTCCCCATACCTCGTATCACCATCCTGTGACACATCCTTTCTTTCATTTGTAAGAGCATATCAAAGATACAGCTATATTTAGCGCAAGGCGTCAGAAAAACCAAATTTTCTGGTGCAAAGATTGCCAGTATAAAAAGCCGCCCGAAAAAGGCGGCTTTTTATACTGGCAGGCAATTTTTTAGCCATAGAGAGGGCCATATGTTTTACAGGCATGATAATCGGCTGCTTCCATATCTTTTGTACCAAAAGCGGACCAGGCATGCGGCCTGAATATTCTGCTTTCAGGCACATTATGCAAAGAGACGGGAATACGCAACATGCTGCAAAGAGTTAACAGTTTATCACCAATGTGGCCATAGGTAAAAGCCCCGTGATTCGCACCCCAATTGGCCATGACAGAATAAACATCTGAAAAAGCGCCTTTTCCGGTTGTTCTTGGCACAAACCAGGTTGTCGGCCAGGTTGGATCGGTCCGCATTTGAATGGTCTTGCTGACGTGTTCAGGCAAAATAACCGTATACCCTTCCGCAATTTGCAGAACAGGACCTAATCCTTCAATCTTATTCATACGAACCATGGTAACGGGCATCTCGGCCTGGGTCTCATACATGGAGGAGAAGCCGCCGCCTCTGAAATAGCCCGTATCAGCTGGACACCACTGTGTTGCCTTGAGGCAGGCATCCACATCACTTTCTGTAATTTCCCAGAATGGCTTCATCACAGCATTCCCGTTAGCATCGCGCATGGCGCCTGATCCATCCAGAGCAGCTGCTCCTGAATTGATCAGGTGAATAAACCCGTCAGAGGCAAGACCTTCTGGTCTCCACCCGGTAACCCGTAAAATTGCCTCCGGGCTCCAATAAGTGCGGACATCAGCAAAAACAGAAGCTGTGTCGGAAAGGAGATGACCGAACAACATAGCCATGCCATTCAGTGAATCATTTTCAGTCGCTAAAATGATGGGTTCGCGGATGCCGTTCCAATCAAATGAAGAATTAAGAATAGCTTCAGCAAAGTCATGGTTTGGAAAATGATCGGTCCATTGACGCTGGCCTTGAATACCGCCGGCAATGGCATTTCGACCAAGCGCTTCTTCATAAAAACCCATCTCAGCCAGTTTGGGGTTCCCCAACATAATGTCGCGGATAATCAGTGTCTGTTTAATGACGCGGTCCCATTCAGCATCTTTTTCCTCTCGGGAATGAGCAAAAGGGCCGCCTTCGTTCTTGTCCCATCCCTCCTTGCAATAGGTTTCACGCCAGGCTTTCGCCCGTTCATATTCTTCCATATCGTATATGCCCCGGGCGATGCGCCGTTCGATTTCAACCTGATCGAGCCATTCTGTGCGTAAGCCAAGGTATTCCTGAAACATTTGAGGGTCAACAACGGATCCGGCTATACCCATACAGGGGCCGCCAATGTTGACATAAGATTTACCACGCATCGTGCCGGCGGCTAACGCAGCTTTTGCCCAAAGAAGGATTTTCTCTTTGACATCATCCGGAATGGATGGGTCTGATGCATCTTGAACATCACGACCATAAATGGCAAAGGCGGGTAATTTTCGCTGAGCATGTGCCGCCATAACGGCTGCTAAATAGACCGCTCCTGGCCGCTCTGTCCCATTAAACCCCCAAACCGCCTTGATGGTCAGCGGGTTCAAATCCATGGTTTCCGTACCGTAGCACCAGCAGGGGGTAACAGATAAGGTAGCCGTCACATTTTTGCTGGCAAACAAATCTTCACATCGTGCTGCTTCGGCAACGCCCCCGATACAGGTCTCTGAAATCACACACTCAACAGGCAGCCCATTGGAATGGCGCAAGTTTTCTGTAATCAATGCGGCTGCAGCTTTGGCCATTCCCATTGTCTGTTCTTCTAATGATTCCCGGACGCCCAAACGGCGGCCATCAATGCAGGGACGGATGCCAATACGAGGCATGCGTCCAATCAATCGGTTCGTTGGTTCATTCATTTTGTGTGACATGAACATCCTCCTTTCGAAAATCAACAAACAATAACAAGCGGATTCTAAATCAAATTCGAATCCCATGCTTCTATTGTACCCCGAGATGGCGAATAAAACATGGATAAAATGGTATAATGATGGAAAAATTGATAAAGGACAGCGTTTTATAAAAAAATGATGGCAAAACAGACAGAAGAACCGTTATGTTGTGCCCTTGTGGGCTGCGGTAAAGTGGCGCAGAAACATTTGGATGCTATTTTAAGTCACAAGAAAGATTTAAGCTTATCCGGCCTTGTTGATACACAACCTGAAGCGGCTAGAGCACTACTGCAGCGAAAAGGAGCAGAGAAACGAGGCATCCCTGTTTATTCTGATCTGCAAACGCTGCTCAAAAATGAAAAA
>JAGPFK010000140.1 GCA_018056585.1 Clostridia bacterium
TTCTTCAATAGTATATTGCGTGAACTATATGAATTTATCAATGTAAATGCCTGCTATTACAGGTGGGAAAGTTGAGTCTTTAACTATATTCAACCGGATATTGTAAACAAAAACTGCCCCCATATACACTATATGCCAAGCTCGCCTTACTATGGCGAACGGGCTAACAGCCTGGAGGCCGGAGACACCCATGCCTGGACTTTTTTTGAACGGGATCCGAAGACACGGTTCCGATTCTATTACGAGCTGGAAGCGTTCGATCGATTTGCTGAAAAGGTGCGTTTTTCCAGTGAATATGGTTTCCACGGCGCTTTGATGCCAAGCTCGGTTTTACGATATCATGCCGGCAGCCCCCTATCTTTTTTCGGAAAAATCTGGATTCATCACGGCGAGCATCCGTCAAAGCGGGAACGGATCCTGAAGGCAATAGACCGGCATCTGACGGATGCGGCTGCTCTGGATGAATGGGGGTATTTGCTGTACAGCGGACTGGTTCAAGGGATTCTTTATGATGAACTGGCGACGGCGCTGAGATTTCGGCCGCATTGTTCAGGAAACCTTATCTGGATGTACAACGACTGCTGGCCTGAAACCGGCTGGTCTACTGTCGATTACTATTTAACCCGAAAAATATCCTTTTATTTTTTAAAAAGAGCCTATGAACCGCAAAAATTGATGATCCGGGTTCTAGATGGACGCCTTCGCATCGCGGCTGTCAATGAAACAGAAAAGCCGATGCGGATGCCTTGTGCCTATGGCTTCATGACTTTTGAAGGCCAAAAAGAAGCTGTTCATGAAACGGTCATTGACGTGCCGCCACATAGCCGCATGGATTTTAGTCCTGAAGTTGTTCCGGCCGGGAAGGATGACGGTTTTTATTTTATTTATCCGATTGAGCCCTGTTCTGTTCGCCCGGCCATCAGCCTGCGCGGCTATTATCGGTCCTTTCTTTTTCCCGAAAGCCACGTTCGGCGGAAGGCAAGTAAGCAGGAGGGGCCGGATTGTTTGCTGACGATTGAATCGGATGTTTTCACGCCGTTTGTTCAGATTTGCTGCGCTGATGACCGCACACACATGGAAGACAATTATTTCTTCATGCTCCCGGGCGAGAGCCGGACGGTTCGCGTTTATCAATGCTCTGAAATACCGGAGGTGCGTGCGATTCCGGTGCAGGCGGAAACTTCTGGCCCGTGAGGTTACCAACCGTCATGAAGGGTTAAATAAACATCGGTTAAAGCGTTTTCCGATCCGACATTACCAGGAAAGATAATGAGCGGTAGCCCGGGCCATTTTGCTTCGGGTCCACATCGGACGGCCGGTACTCCAGGTAAAACCTGACCCAAAGCGAGACAGCGCCTGATGCAAAGTGCCTTGGTTGCTAGATCACTGGATGTAATTCCGCCCTTGGCAATGACGGCTGAAGGCTGGATCCGAAGTCTGCTTGCGATCGAAACAAGAGCGGCTGAGATTCGTTCAGCTGTTTTTAGAGATTGGTTCTGGTCAGATTCGGGCGGATCGGCTTTGCCGTTGAGTGTTGAGGAAGTATAAAGGACAACGGAAGAGCCTTCCTTCAGGGCACTTTCAACTTGTTCTGCTTTTTTTCTGATTTCCAGATCGGACGGCTCATCACCGGCCAGGATGGCAGGGACTGATAATGGCACACTTTTGATGCTTGTGTTTTCAATCAAATGGCACAGCTGTTGTCTTGTTCGCATGACATGGGAGCCCACAACGATGAGAACCCCTCTTGTTCTTCCGTTGTTTTCAATTAGATCTTTTGCTTTCAGCAGCGGCTGATCCTCAATCTGCAGATATGATTTGACAAAGGAAGCGGCCGTACGGTACAAAAAGGATTTGCCTTGTCTTTCGGCCTCATGGAGGGCAGCCGTCAAAATCTTTAGATCTTCATAACAGGTTGCATTGACGACAACTCGTCGGTTATTTTCAAAAGAGAGGAGAAGGCGGGTCAAGCGGTCAATGTCTCCTGCGCGGAGCAGGTCCAGTGAAATAGAAATAACCTCTGTTGCGGGTATGCGGCCACCACTCTTTTCTTCAATATAGCGCTTTAAATCAGAATGATGATAGCCAAAAGCACTGTCACGGGCAAACTCTGTTTCGGCGACGGGAATCCAGGTTTGATCCTGCCTGACATAATGGATATCTTCCGCTGTAATCCGTCCGCCTTCAATAAAGAACGGAATCAAAAACTCTGCATCCACACACCGTCCGGTCCGTTCCCTGATAACCGAGCTGATGGCATCGGTTTCTGCCGGGTAATGGCCGCGTAAAGTTGAATCACTGCGGCTGATGACATGAAATGTTTTGCCCGTTCTGTCTGCGGCCCAAAACAAGTTTTCCATTATTTCCTTGTTCAGGCGGACAGCCTGATCTGTTGGGAGGGCACGTGAATTATGCTGAATAAAGAAAGCCTTTTCCTGGCTTATGGCTTGTGCCAATGTTCTCTTGTCCCAGACCATGTAAACGTAAATTCCATGAATTGTTTGGATTCCAGTTGGATCATCGTCTAAAACAACGGTGATCCGATCTGGCTCTTGTGTTGTCCGAAGCCTTCTGGATGCTTCTTCTGTCACTTTCGGGTCAGGTGTGGCGTCAAGCCATTGAAGAAGACTCATAAAAAGACCACTCCTTTGCTTTGATCAACTGGCTCCATTACAAGATACACTATTTTTAAAAGAGGAACCAGAGGGCAGCTTTTTGAATCTATAAATATTTTAGTAATATCCGCTAAATATTTCACATCAGACCATTGAATGTTTTCGTATAAAGAGGTATAGTAAATCTAAGATTTGTTGTGTCTGTCCACAGATTAAAAAAGCTGCTGCTCTGATCGCAAGGAGGTCTGGCCGATGAAAAAAGAAGTGTTTAGGCTCGGTTTTGCGCCCACAAGGCGCTTTGTGTTTAGTAAGGAGGATGCTTTCAGATTCAAGAATCTGATCCGCGACAAAATCAGTTCATACGACATCGAGATCATCGATCTGGAGGGGATCAACGAAGAAGGCCTGCTCTATGACAATGATGCGGATGCGGACAAAATCATCCATCGTTTTCGTAAATCGGAGGTTGACGCTGTTTTTTTTCCGCACTGTAATTTTGGGACCGAAGACACGGTTGCGCGCGTGGCCAAAGCGATAGGAAAGCCTGTTCTGCTTTGGGGCCCCCGCGATGAGGACCCCTTGCCGGACGGATTTCGTCTTCGTGACACCCAATGCGGCCTTTTTGCAACCGGCAAGGTGCTGAGGCGCTTTAATGTCCCCTTCACTTATGTTGTCAACAGCGAAGTGAACAGTGCGGTCTTTGATCGGGGATTCAGAAATTTTATTGCGGCTGCAAACACGGTCAAGGCCTTTCGACGGTTGCGCATCCTTCAGATTTCAACTCGCCCGGCCGGCTTTTGGACCATGATCTGCAATGAAGGTGAGCTTTTGGAAAGATTTGGCATTGAAGTCTATCCGATAACCCTCGTGGATATCCAAAAAAGAACAGAAGCCATCGAGACAGAAAAAGGGCCGGAATTTTTGGCTGTCATGGAGCAAATCCAGATGAAGCTGGACCTCAGCGAAGTCGATGCCGAATCGGTTCAAAGGGTGGCTGCCCTCACAATCGCCATGAAGACCTTTGCCGTCGAACATGGCTGCTCAGCCGTCGCGATTCAGTGCTGGAACGCTTTGCAGGATTGTCTCGGTATCATGCCTTGTCTCGCCAATGCCTTGTTGACAGACGAAGGAATCCCTGTTGCCTGTGAAACGGATATTCATGGCGCCATTACATCCGTAATGGCTCAAGCTGCTGCGATGGGGCAAACTGCGCCTTTCTTTGCAGACTTAACGGTTCGGCATACACAAAACGAGAACGGAGAGCTGCTCTCTCACTGTGGTAATTTCCCGTTATCTCTTGTGGCCGAAGGCAAGAAGCCCAAGCTGCGCAGACATTTTCTCTTTGATTCACATGCGCCAGGCACTCAGGAAAGCGAAATTCGCGGTGGCGATTTGTCCATTGTTCGCTTTGATGGCGATCACGGGCAATACAACTTGTTTTTAGGCAGGGCACGCGGCATAAAAGGAGCTTATTCACGTGGAACGTATCTCTGGATTGAGGTCCATGACTGGCCGCTTTGGGAAGAAAAACTGGTCAGGGGCCCTTATGTTCATCATTGTGTTGGCATTCATGCCCCTGTCATCCCCGCTTTGTATGAAGCCTGCCGGTATATTCCCGGATTGGTACCGGATCCCGTCGATCCGGCTGAGGACGAGATCCAGGCTTGGCTTCGCGGTCAAGCGTAACACCATGAAAGAAACGAAAAAGGGGGAGTACGATGCCTGATTCAAAAGCGGTCGATCCTGCCTTTCTGGAAAAGAAAGCAAACCAGATCCGTTGTGACCTGCTCAACATGATTTACGAAGCCAAAGCCGGTCACACCGGGGCATCCTTATCCTGTGCCGACATCATGACGGTGCTCTTTTATGCTATTCTGCGTCTCGATCCTCAAAACCCCAAATGGCCTGATCGTGACCGATTTATCCTGAGCAAGGGGCATGCCGTAGAAGTTTATTACTGCATTTTAGCCGATCTCGGGTTTTTCCCAAAAGAAGAACTTAAAACATTTAGTCAATTCGGCACACGCCTGATCGGCCATCCGAATAACAAGGTCCCGGGTATTGAAATGAATACCGGTGCCTTAGGTCATGGCTTGTCCATATCGGTCGGAATGGCCATCGCAGCACGTAAACTAAAAAAAGACTATCATGTCTATACCCTGATGGGCGATGGCGAGCTGGCGGAAGGATCCGTCTGGGAAGCGGCCATGTCGGCTGCTCACTATCATCTGGATAACCTGATTGCGATCGTGGATCGCAATGGCTTGCAGATTTCAGGCTGCACAGAAGAGGTCATGAGCCTCGAGCCTTTAGATGAAAAATGGAAAAGTTTCGGCTGGTCTGTGGTCAAAACAGACGGACATGATGTTGCAGCCCTGGTAAAAGTCCTTCAGGCTGTGCCGGCAGAAGCGGGAAAACCCACGCTGATCCTGGCCAGGACGATCAAAGGGCGAGGAGTCTCCTTTATGG
>JAGPFK010000141.1 GCA_018056585.1 Clostridia bacterium
GGCCAATGTCATGCATAAATCGGACAGCGCGCTCAAGAAAAGCGTCCGGAAAACCGATGAGGAAGTTATCTGCTTCAAGGGTAAAATCTCCGGCGTAATGAATATCAGCAAGCGCCTCCGTGATGCTTTGCCAGTCCATTTGTCCCAGGAAAGGGACCGTATGCGTATCGTGCAGAAAATCATTATCATGGACATGCAGAGAAAGCAGCCGCCGAGGACCCAGAATGCGAATCATATCCGCCGCATTTTCACCGACAAGGCCACAATGGCCCAAGTCTAGGCAGGCAGTAAAATAACGACTATCAAGCTCATCCAGGTACTCTGCAAAACTTTCTCCCGTGCCGCAGACAGCGGGGACAATCTTTGTTTTTGTCTCATCATAAATCCACATGTTTTCCAGGGCAATTTTAACCCCTGGAGAAGCGCAATAAGGCTGTAATCGGCAAAAAAAATCAAGATTCCGATCTTTTTTTTCTTTCGGATCCGGCAGATAAAACGGATGAACAACCACAATCGATGCCCCAAGGACAGCTGAAATTTCAAGAGATCGAAGAATATCAGAAAAGACTTTTTCGTTATAAGCAGAATCATCTGATTTAAAAGAAGGAAAAGGGGCATGGGCCTGGTTGAAAATAATACCAACATCATCGGCAATCTGACGCAGCTGGCGGGCATAATCCAGATAGCCCGCCTGGCTGAGCGGATGATCTGGCTTGCAAAGGTTCCCAAACATGGAAAAATCAATAGCATCATAACCAGCTTGTTTCAGGATCCGAATGGTTGTTGGTTCTCCTTTTCGTTCTGATAAATAAAAAGACTGAGTTGACAAGTACATAAGCCTGCCTCCCTTTAATTCATGACTTGGTCAACCGTTCTCTGCAAACACGCTCCATTATATCATGCAAGAATCAAAGGCGCTTGTTCCGGCCTGGATGATCGACTCTTTCTTCTGATATACTGGGATAATCAATAGAAGACAGGAGGGTCTGTTCTTGCAGACTGACAAAATGCCATGAAAAAGAGAGCGATTTTTCTGAGCCCGCCGGATAACCCCAACATTAATCGCGTTTACAGTCCAGAATTGCACAGGGAACTGGAGAAGAGAGTGGATCTGTACCCGGTTTTCATCGGCCGGGAAAACATCGGACAACACCAATCTGCGGCCCGGGAGGCTGTCTATGCTTTTTCAACCTGGGGCATCCCCCAATTTGATGAAACAGAGGTCAGGACATACTTTCCAAAAATGAAAGTCCTTTTTTATGCAGCCGGATCGGTACAGCATTTTGCCAGGCCCTTTTTAAATTGTGGCGTCCAGGTTGTCAGCGCGGCCGCAGCCAATGCCATTCCAGTTGCTGAATATACAGTAGCTCAGATTTTGCTGGCGAATAAAGGATTCTACCAAAATGTCCGCTTAGCCCGGGCGGACTGGAAGAAAGCCCAAACTTTTTTTAAAACTTTTCCGGGAAATGATCATGTGAAAGTCGGCCTCCTCGGTGCCGGTGCAATCGGAAGCCGCGTCATTTCTCTGCTCAAACCTTTTTCACTCGAAATTTGGGTCTTTGATCCTTTTCTGCCGGACGATAAAGCCATCGACTGGGGAGTCAAAAAAACAGGACTGCCTGAAATTTTTTCGAATTGCCAAACCATCTCCAATCATCTTGCGAATTTACCGGCTACGCGGGGAATCCTCAATAAAGACTGTTTTTCCCTGATGTTGCCAAACGCTACGTTTATTAATACAGGACGCGGGGCGCAGGTCATAGAGGAAGATCTCGTTGAAGCGCTTCTCCAGGAGCCGTGCCGGACCGCTGTCCTCGATGTCACTGATCCTGAGCCACCTCATAAAAACAGCCCTTTGCTTCTTCTGGATAATGTATTTTTAACCACGCACATAGCAGGCAGCAGCGGCCACGAAGTTCATCGTTTAGCTTGGTTTGTTCTTGAGGATCTGGACCGATACGAGCAAGCTCAGGCCATGCAATATGCGGTGACGCTCAATGCCCTCGAAACAATGGCCTGAGAATTTATACGCTCTGGAATGCATCTTAACGGATTTCTTCATCAAAGACGACGGCGACCTTACCGCATCGGCCCTCTGCCATCAGGCGGTATGCCTCTCCCGCCTGATCCAGTGTAAATCGATGCGTCACCAGATCTTCCGGGTGTATCTTCCAGCGAACCAATTTTTCAACGAGCTCTTCCATCTTCCAGATGCTTGTAACCCATGATCCGTATATGGTTTTCTGATCATGGATCAGATCTGGGCTTGGGTTGAATTCAACCGTGCCACCCTCTCCGATAAAAACGATACGCCCCCACTTTCTGGCACCGCGAATTGCCAGTTGACGGCCGCTTGTATGACCTGAGCAATCGACTGATCGCTCAGCTCCCTGCCCACCGGTCACCGCAAGGATCTTTTGCAACGTGTCTGGCCCGGAGATAAAAACAAAGTCAGCCAGTTCTTTGTCCTGAGCCAGTTGGCACCGTTCCGGTATGACATCAACACCGATCAGCTGATTTGCGCCCATCGCCCTGGCCAGCATTAAAGCAGCCAGGCCAACCGGCCCAAGACCTGCGACCAAAACCGTGTCATTTCCGGAAATTCCGATTTTCTCCAGACCCTCATACACCGTCCCAAATCCACAGGCGACCTGAGCCCCGTCGGTGTAGGTCAACTCTGGCGGTAATGGTATGCAATCTTTTTCATCAGCTAAAATGTAAGGCGCCATTCCACCGTCCCGCTGCCAGCCATAAGCCGCACGCAGCGGGCTGGTGCAGCTGATCATATAGCCCCTGCGGCAATCCATACATAAGCCACAGCCTGAAATGTGGTAAAGGATCACGCGGTCGCCTTCCTTGAAACGGCGCATGCCGGGACCACAGCGAACGATCTGCCCGGCCGGCTCATGACCCGCAATCTTATTCTGATAACCTTCCGGTCCCTTTCCGGTGTGCTCCCTGTAAATAGCGCGAATGTCACTGCCGCAAATTGTTGATGATTTGGTACGAATTAAAACCTGTCCATAGCCCGGTTCCGGCACGTCCACCTCTTTGAGCAAAACCGTGCTGTTTCCAGGTAAATAGGCGGCCATCATCTTGTCCATGTTGACTCCTTTCGGCTGTTTTAGTCAGCCTTATTTATTCTTCATCCCAGAGATTGCACCAGTCTTTGGCACCATCCCATAAAAATACCTGTCCTTTAATCAATCGGTTTCCACAATCAATCTCAGTAATAGCTCTCATTTCCTCATCACTGAGGGGCTCGCCGCAGACCGCTTCGAGATTGGCTCTAAGCTGTTCTGGTTTTACAGAAAACGGGATTGGCACCTGTCCACGCTGAACAGCCCATTTAAGGCAAACCTGTGCCGGATGCAGCCCGTGATTTTGAGCAATCGATATGATGGCAGGATGTTTTAAATCATCAATATCCAGTGGGGTGCGGTCTCTCTCAGGTCGTGATGGTGAGCCAAGCGGTGAAAATCCAATTGGTTGAATGCCATGTCGGACACAAAACTCAAAAAGCTCGGGCTGCTGGAAGGTTGGATGTAATTCCATTTCATTGGCGGCAGGCATGATGCGGCAGTCACGAATCAACATGGAAAGCTTTTTGATGGTCATATTGGATGTGCCGATATGACGGACCAATCCGGCTTGCAGAAGTCTCTCCATCTGATACCAGGTCTCCATGTATTCTTCGTGACAATAGGGTCTTGCATCCGGATTATGATAATCCGGTGGCGCACCAATCGGATGAAAATTACGAAAAGGCCAGTGCACCACATAAAGGTCAAGGTAGTCCAGTTTTAGATCCTTGAGTGATCGCGCGCAGGAAAACAACACATCTCCGGGCGCATGGCTGTCATTCCAGACTTTTGAAATCACAAACAAGTCCTGGCGGCTGATTCCGCCGCGGATTGCTTCTGCCAGAACCTGTCCAATCTGTTCTTCATTGCCATAGACAGAGGCGCAATCAATCAAACGATAGCCACATGCAATCGCTTCCTGTACAGCTTTTGCCACCGTTTTCTCATCATACCGGTCCGAGCCGAATGTGCCGATCCCAATGGCCGGTATAAACTGGCCGCCTCTTAGTTTTTTCATTGGTATTTGCATGAACATTCCTCCAGCACTTTCTTATTTTTCAGGCGGCGGGGCAACCGAGGCGCCGGGAAGCCAGGAAGCAGGCAGTTGATATGTTATGGCGGGTCCTGATTTTCCATCCATGCGGCTCAGTAAAAGATGCGCGGCCTTTTCACCGATCTGTCGGAGAGGCTGCAAAACAATGGATAAATGGGGGGTCAGGATAGAAGACAGTTCCTGATTATCAAACCCTATAACAGAAAGCTGCTCCGGTATTATGATCCCCAGGCTTTGAAGTGCCAGGATCGCACCGAAGGTCATCTCATGGTTCGTTATAAACACGGCCGTCGGGCAAACTGGTTCTTTCATGAGATCTTGCATCATCTGATAGCCGCTCGCCACATCATACCGGCCTTCCCGGATCAAGCGCTCATCTTCAGGTATGCCGGCTGCTTTTATGGCATCATGATATCCTTGCAGCCGCTCATCAGCCGTGTAAATCCCTTTGGGTCCGCTGATGATGGCGATCCGGCGATGGCCATTTTCTATCAAGCGGGTGACGGCATCATAAGCAGCTTCGCGATTATTGATGAGAACTGCGTCGCAATCAGAATCCAATATGGGCCGGTCTATCAAAACAACCGGAATCTGCCTTGCCTTGAGCAGCTTCAAATCTTCGGCCTGTGTTTTTGTTGGCATCAGCAAAAGCCCGTCGATCTGCCGTTCAACCAAAAAACCAAATCTCTCCCTCTCAAGCTTTTCATCAGATCGGTAATCGCAAACCAGTGTGCTGTAACCAGCCTGTAAAAGCTTATTCTCAAGACAGGAAACAATGCGTGTGCTGAACACATTCTCTAAATCTGGAATCAGAACGCCAACTGTCATACTGCGGCGCGTTTTTAGGCTGCGCGCAGTCGTATTAACATGGTATCCCAATTCATCTATGGCCGCTTCAATGGCAATCTTATTCTTTTCAAGAACACGGCCTCCGTTTATATAT
>JAGPFK010000142.1 GCA_018056585.1 Clostridia bacterium
TAAAGTTTTGTTGCTGATGAATGATAAGCACGAATGGGTATTCCCAAAAGGTGTGATCCGAAGCGGCGAGTTTCCGGATGAAGTCGCGCTCAGACGCGTCCAGTTTGAAGCGGGTGTTAAGGCGCGAATTATCTCTTCTGCCGGCCGGACCAATTATGAGTTTTATTCCATTTCGCGTCAAAGACCGGTCTGCAATAAGATTATTTGGTATATCATGCAGGCAGAAGATGAAAATGTTGTGCCCAATGAAGCGCTTGGCTTCAAGGACGGCGGCTTTTATCCGGTAGAGCAAGCCATAGAGATGGTGACATACAGCCAGGATAAATCACTTCTGATGCTTTCTTATCAGAAGTACAAGGAGCTGGTCCCATCGACCTGAGACAAAAGTACCGTACCGTTGCGAGGCCGGCTCGAATAGAAACAGAGGAGAAAAAGTCGCGTTTTATTGCTTCCTGCAAACCGGTTGGTGATGAAATGGAGGCAAAGGCTTTTCTTGAGGAGGAACGGCGTTTGAATCCGGGTGCCTCGCATTATGTTTATGCCTGGATCATCAGCAGCCCTTACGTCTTTCAGAAATATTCAGATGACGGGGAACCTCAGGGAACGGCCGGCCTTCCGGTCCTTGATGCTTTGCGGCAGCGCCAAATTGAGCAGGCAGCCATCGTTGTGACTCGATATTTTGGCGGTATTCTTCTAGGCACAGGAGGGTTGAGCCGCGCTTATGGCCGTGCAGCTGCTTTGGCAATTGAGGCAGCCGGGCCGATCGACTGCCTGTTGTATCGTCGTTTTCTGGTAACCATCGGCTATTCCGATTTAGATGCATTCCGGAAGGCCTGCAGAAAGGAAAATTGGTGGGTCGATTCACCCTTGTTTGGCATAGATGTTGAGGTTCCCGTTGCTGTTTTGACTGATCAGACAGAACGATTCCAGCGCTTGTGCGCTGACCTGACAGGAGGTGCCGCATTGATTCAGTCGGGCGAGCTGGTTTATTTGCCTTTGCCGCCGCCGGACCCTCCCCCTGACGCTCTTTAACAAAAGTCAGCTGTTTTATGAGATGAGCGGCATAACCGAGGGGAGGTTTATCTATGTCAGGGCATTCAAAATGGAATAATATTAAACGAAAAAAAGGGGCGGCTGACGCGCAAAAAGGCGCTCTGTTTTCAAAAATAGGCCGTGAGATCCAGGTGGCGGTTAAAAGCGGCGGTCCGGACCCTGAAACCAATTCGCGACTGAAAGATGCGATCGCTAAAGCGAAGGCTGCGAATATGCCAAACGACAACATTCAGCGCAGCATCAACAAGGCAGCTGGGACCGACGGAACGAATAACTACGAGGAGATCGTTTACGAAGGGTATGGCCCGGGCGGCGTGGCGATCATGGTTCGGACTCTTTCAGATAATCGAAACCGCACAGCAGGAGATTTGCGTCATATTTTTGATAAGTACGGAGGGAATCTGGGGACAACCGGCTGTGTTAGTTTTTTATTCCAGGAAAAAGGCGTGCTGATCATTGACCGGACAGGGGCGCCCGATGAAGAAACAATGATGTTGATTGCTTTGGAAGCCGGAGCGGAGGATTTTGCAGTTGAAGACGAAGCTTACGAAATCACGACGGATCCCGGACAGTATGAAACCGCTCGCAAAACACTGGAGGCCGAGGGCTTTACTATGCTGGACGCCTCACTCGGCCCGGTTCCTATTACATGGACAACACTTGACGATCCGGATCTGGCGCAAAAGATGGAGAAGCTGATTGATCGCCTGGAAGAACATGATGATGTGCAGGAAGTTTATCATAACTGGGAACGATAACATTTAAAGGAGGAAATAAAGACGGCCATTCGCTTTAACAAGCATCACAAACAGGCCGAAGCAGCGGCATCTGATCGCATGCGTGAGCATACTGAGCAAGAGGCAGACGGAAAGATCAAGAGATTTTCAAAATCTGATCACAATGGTTCATTCGGACCCTTCGGACGGCTGGCAGACGTTGTCAAAGCGACGGGCACATCGGAGAAAACAGAAGATGAGATGCGCGCTGCTCTAAAGGAAATTGCTGTTATTGCTTTCATCGGCCCCAGCGGCACTGGGAAAAGCACACATGCGATCCGCATTGCCAGCCAATACCAAATCGAATATATTATCGATGACGGCCTTCTCATCCATGGCAGCCGGATTGTCGCTGGTGCCTCTGCAAAAAAAGCCCCTTCCAGGCTGGAATCCGTCCGGCAGGCTTTGTTTGCCGATGAAACACGAGCGGTTGTGATGCGCCGCGCTCTTTTTACCCACAGGCCGCCTACCTTAATGATTCTGGGAACATCAGACGGCATGCTCGAGAAAATATGCCAGAATCTTTGGCTGAACCAGCCATCCATGCTGATCCGCATCGAGGATGTCAGCAGTGAAGAAGAAATGCGTCGGGCGATGGAAGTCCGCCAATCGCAAGGGAAACACACCATCCCGGTCCCCAGCATGGAAATCAAACATGAGTTTTCCGGAACCTTTGCTGATCCCTTCGCAAGGCTGCGCCGTCGCCGCGACCGAAGTTCGGCTGCTCAGGACATGAACCGAACCGTTGTCCGACCGACTTTTTCTGCGTTGGGAAGCTATTCCATGTCCGATGAAGCAATGCGTATGATGATTGAGATCATCCTGCGCCAGGTCAAAGGCGTTGCTGGTCTGGCGGCGTTTTCCGTACGCAACGAAGTTTACGGTGTTGTTCTGGAATTGGATTTGTCGCTGTACTATGGGTTCAATGCGCCACAGGTCCTGAACGAAGTACAGGAACGTGTGAGCCGTGAGATCGAAGTTTATACGTCTATTAATGTGATGGCCGTCAATGTCAGGGCCCGCCGTGTTGTTTACAGGCAGCCGGCCGGCCAACAAAGCGAGCAGTCAGGCAGGAGACCTTCATGAAGGAAAAAATTTATACGATACCGGTCAATGACGCTTTTTCGTCCAATGAGCGTTGCCCGCTATGCGATCTGGAACACAATTTAAATGATCAACTTCTTGATTATTATCTGGGCCCGTCTCTGATGGAACCGGATGTGCGCCAGACAACCAACGAAAAGGGATTTTGCCGTGACCATTTGCTCATGCTTTATAACAAAGAGAGCAACCGCTTGGGGCTGGGTCTGATGTTGCATACGCATCTCTCAGATCTGATTAAAGATCTTTCGCCGGAAATGAAAAAGAGCATCCCGAAAGAGAGCGTACTGGGCAAAGGTAAAAAAAATTACAAGCAGGCGCTTCACAAAACAGCGGACCTGATAGAGGAAAAAGTAAAAAGCTGCGTGATTTGCGAGCGCATGGAAGCAACGATGGATCGTTACTTGGATGTGATCTTTTATGAATACGTGAATGATCCCGCCTTCAAGGCTAAATTTGAAGCTGTGCAGGGATTCTGCCTGCCTCATCTGGCTTTGTTGCTGCGGGGTGCTGCGAAGTATCTGAACTCGAACCAGGCCTCTGCCTTTGTCTCAGACCTGACACGAATTCAAGGCCGTTTTTTGGAGACTCTGCGTGACGATGTCGAGTGGTTTACGTTAAAATATGACCATAAAAATCGCGATAAAAGCTGGAAAAACAGCAAGGATGCATTGCCGCGCAGCATTCGCGTGCTCAGCGGCACTGTTTTCAAGGACGAGTGACGGACCGATCTGAAGTCTTAGGGGAAAAGAAGAAACGAAGGATCAGGCATAAACATGACAGGAAGAAGCCGAATATGCTCATGGCGCTTTAAACCAGGTTGCTCGAAAGCAATAAGGCGGCATCCTTTTATCACATAAAGGAGGCCGTTTGTAATATGATTTCAGCCGGCGCATTTCAGTCTTTGGCTGTTCCTTTGAAAAACGCGAGGAATGAGCAATGCAGATCATCAGGAAACGGGTCATGGAGCGATGGAGCCAGGGATCTTATCGAGCATTTTCCCCGGGAATCGTCGCAGCCGCAAAAGGGACAATTCTTTGTTACGACGAAGCCAGAATGGATGATCAGAACGATCGTGCGAAAATCGGCAAGATGGTTCAGCGCCGTGCTGATGGCGGAAAATCATTAGCACTTTATCAGATCAGCAAAGATGACCGGGGCATTTTTCGGGTTCACTCTGGACTATGACTGGCATGTTATGGCCTTGTTCTTGAACATGGATGCCTGGCGGTTTCGGCCTGGCAGGAAAAAGGTCAAGTGCTCGATGGGGAACGTTTGCCAGATCCAATGTATTTCGGCAGTCTGACCCTTCAGCGCAGCGGCCATAACTGCCGGGCAGGGGAAGATGAATTTTTAGTGGGTATAACGGGCGGCAATGCTGACATCACCTGGCGTTCAGACAAATGCATATGTCTTTATAAGCAGGCGATAGCTTATATAGAGATCGTTTAGAAAGCGGTGGATGTGGATAGGAGGTGAGAGATGCGTGCATAAACGACCTGAGAGCAAAGCTTCAATGCAGACTGTACCGCAGCTCGAGCAGCAGAAACAATCTTTGGACTTTATTTTGCCGGATCCGATGATGGAATGGTCAGATTCAGATTCAGGCGGTGTTGCCGTCGTCTTACGCTCCAGACGGCTGGGAGATGAGACCATACCAGAAGCGCTTGGAGAATCGCTGATGGCGACATTTATCCGGACAATGGCCGGAAGCCCTGCTGTTCCGGCTTCATTGCTGTTGTATGGCAGTGCTGTTTGCCTTGCTGCTTCAGACAGCCCCTATCTGGAAGCACTGAGCCGCATGCAGGCACATGGTTGTGAGATTCTTTGCTGCCAAATCAGTTTTTCAGCCCTGACTGAAGAAGAAAAACCGGCTGTTGGCCAATTGGCTGACTGGGTTGACCTGACGGATCGCATGCAAAAATCAAAACAGGTTCTTTGGCCCTAATACCCTTTTAAAAACAGCGAGGTGATGATGGTGAATTTTAAAATTGCTTTGGCGTCTTATTCATTTCATGGATTGATCGGCTCCGGTCGACTCAATCTATTGGGCTATCTGGAGCTGCTGGCTTCCCGGTATGGTGTC
>JAGPFK010000143.1 GCA_018056585.1 Clostridia bacterium
TCCTTTGCCAGAGTTACCTCCAGAATAGAACAATCGTTCCTTTAAATGTATTATATCGGTCTCCTCTTGCCACGTCAAGAAAAAAGACATGACAAAAAACGACACGTTTCGGGATTTTCACATTTTTAAGCCTGCAATCTGCCGCGTATTTGAGCGGGAAGCCGCTTTATCCAGCAGATTGCCTGATTGAGCTCGCGCATGCCGATCAGCCACGCAACGCCTGCATAAGCCAAAAGGCCGGCAACAGCGCGGAATCCATACCAGACAAGCTGCCAGAATTTACCAGCCGGATGAATGGGCAATACGTTAAGAAGCAGCACGGCCATGATCAAACTACAGGTACAAAGGCAACAGCGGACTAAAAATGGCCAAATTCGTCCGGGGGCAGCACCCGGAAAACCCCTGCTGTATAGAAAATACAGCAACGTTGCGCTGATCACGCTGGTCAGCATATAAGCAAAAGACAAGCTGCTGACACCCATGTCTGTAAAGCGTGTCAAAACAAAGCAAAAAGCTGTGTTAAGAATCAATGTGCAAAGTCCGTTGTAAAGCGCAATACGCGTGACCCTGCGGGCATAAAAAGCCTGATTGGTAATAAAGATGAATGTTTGGGCCACCATCGCGATGCAATACCAACGCAAAATGGAGGCGGTCAGAATAACCCCTTCTTCTGAATAATGACTGCTCCACTGGAAAATAGCCCGGATCGTATCCTGCTGCATGGAAAGGAAAATCGCAGCGCACGGGAAAATTAAAAAGAGTGCATAGCGCAGGCTTTCTGAGTAAAGGCGGCGTCCTTCCGAAAGATTCTGAGAAGCATGTGACCGCGAAAGCGAAGGAAGCATGACATTGCCGATCGCCACCACAAAAACGCCATAAGGTAATTGCCATGTTGTTGTGGCCTGTCGCAACGAGGTCACGGCACCAACAAACTGTTTGGCGAAAGCCGTCAGAATAATGGTGTTGAGCTGGACAATGGACCCTGAAATCAGCGTCGGGATGGCCAATCGAAGCAGCCGGCGAAAACCGCTGTCGCGATAGTCAAAGGAAAAGACATAATTTTTAAACTCGGATCGGGCTAAATAAAATTGCAGTAAAAAATAAATGAAAGCGGACATCATCACGCCGGAAGCAACACGAACGGCGCCTTCCGGTGAAGCCTGACCCAGAATCAGCATCGCAAAAATAACACAGATATTATAAATGGATGGTCCGAATGATGTGGAGGCAAATTTCTTGTATGCATTAAGAATACCGATGCAAAGAGCCGCCAACATCATAAAGAAGACCTGAGGAAAGAGCGCGCGTGTCACGCGGATCGCCAGCGAGACAACGGCCGGTTCTTTTCCGCGGTTATAAAAAGCAATGAGAGAAGGAGCAAAGATTTCGCCGATGATGACAGCCAAAATCATGACAACCGCTGCCAGATTGATAAAAATGCTGACACTGCGCCAAGCCTTCTTCTCTTGTTGGCGTTCAATGGCGGCGGATAAAGTCGGTGTGATGGCCGCCTGTATGGCACCGCCAACCAGCAGTTGGTAAAACAGATCCGGAATTTGAAATCCAATGAGAAAAGCATCGGATTCAACGCCAAAGCCGCCAAACGTTGGTACAATTAATATTTCCCTCAACTGCCCTGTGATTTTGCTGAGCATGAGGCCAATCATCATAAGGAGGGTAGCCGTTGTATGGGACAAACCCGATTTCGGCGGAGCAATCTGGACCGGTCGAATTCCGGTTTGTTGTGATTTTCGGCTGTCTCCTTTTTGAATCACAAGATCAGCTGCTTTCTAACCAGATTATGCGCGTTCAATGCGGCTATTTTTCGAATTTTCGCGCGGGAGCCACTCAGGCGCAGCAGCTGACTTTCTAATCTGTTTGGTCCGGCAACAGCCAGCCAAACGGTACCAACGGGTTTTTCCACCGATCCGCCTTCCGGTCCGGCGATTCCTGTAATGGCCACAGCCCAGTCAGTTAAAAAAAGATCACGGCAGCCGCGCGCCATAGCAAGCGCACAAGCCTGGCTAACCGCACCCTCTTTTTCAATCAGGCTGGAATCAACACCCAATTGCTTGATTTTAACCTGATTGTCGTAAGCAACAATCGATCCGCGCAACACCTTCGAGGCGCCAGAATAATCCGTCAATTGGGCCGTGGCCAACCCTCCTGTGCAGGATTCGGCATAACTGATTGTCTGTTGGTGCAAAATCAGCAAATCACGCAAAACTTCAGGTAAAGTACGCGGGCCAATTTCGTAAATATAAGGGCCTACTCTTTTCTTTACCTCTTCGAGCAATGCTTCCATCCGGTCCGGCTCATCATCCGACTCAAATGCCTGTGTGATCCGAAAAATGACTTCCCCCTCTGATGCGTAAGGCGCAATGGTCGGATTTTTCTGTTGCCTGATGAGATCAATCAGAGCCATTTCGGCAGCTGCTTCCCCTATTCCGATCAGCCGTACAAAAACATGCCGGAGACGTGTTGCTGTTTTTCTCTGTAAAAAAGGTGCAACCGACTCTTTAAACATGGGTTGCATTTCAGAAGGAGGACCGGGCAACAGCACAAGGTAGCCGAAGCCCTCCTCTTTTTTGATCGTCAATATGGCCCCTGGCGCTGTTCCATTCCGGTTTGGAATGGGAATGCAAGGATCAGGCAAGTAAGCTTGTTTCCAGTTGTTATCCGTCACAGGACGACCCGTTTGCTCAAAGTAAGCCTCAATAGCCGCCCGACTTTGTTCATGAAGTTTGAGAGGTAATCCGGCCACTTTCGCGGCCACAGCCATACTGATGTCATCTTCGGTCGGCCCTAAGCCGCCTGTCACGATAACCACATCGGAACGAGCAATGGCCTGACGCAAACATTCTGCCAATCTTTCAGGATTGTCCCCAACGACAGTCTGATAGTACGAATAAAGCCCAAGAAGAGATAATTCACGGGCCAGCCAGGCGGCGTTGGTGTTGACAATCTGTCCGAGAAGCAACTCCGTGCCAACGCAGATGATTTCGGCTGTTTTAATGTGTTGATTTGATAAATCTTTCTCTCTTTCTTCCATTCGTTCTGGTACGCCTCCCATATTGTGGTTTAAATCTCGTCAGATGGCCCTGCCACACCATCCAAATTCATATTGGAGTTATTCTCCAGCCATTCAGTCAAATCAAGGCTTTCTAGTTTTTGTCGGATTTTAATCGCCTGACGCAAGCATTCTTCCGTCTCGCTGACACTTCTCGCCAGACGATTGTGGATGCGCTCAAGCGATGTTTCATAGCGTTGAAAATCATGCTGAAGGCCGCTCAGAATTTGAGCAATCAAAAAAGTACGGCGTTCCATGGTCCAAAGCCTGAAAATGGCCTGAAGTCCAGCCAGAATAGAGGCCATCGAAGTCGGGCCGGCCAGGAGCACCCGATACTGCCGGTAAAGATCGGAAGCCAGGGAACCGTCGCGCATCGCTTCTGCAAACAGTGTTTCGCTTGGCAAATATAAAATAGCAAAATCAGTTGTCTGAGGAGGTATAATATATAATTCGGATATCTTTTTGGCTTCCTGCCGCAAACGCCCGGTCAATTCACGGCTAAAAACTGAAGCGGCTTCTTCGTCGTCCGCCTCGCGCGCGGCCAAAAGTCGATGAAGATAATCCAGCGGGAACTTCGCATCGATGGGCAAAAGCATGTCAGAACCACCGCTTTCACCTGACAATAAAACAGCGGCGTCCACTGCTTCCTGACGTCCTGGCCTGATGCGTACCTGAGTACGGTATTGGGTAGGTGATAAGATGTCAGACAACAGACGTTCCAGCTGCAATTCCCCGATGATCCCCCGCCCACGGACAGATACCAGGGCTTGCCGAAGGGAACGAACATCCGAAGAAATTTCCTGCATTTCATGCAAATGAACGGAAATACGCTCCATTTGTTCCTGAATGGACTGACGGATTTTATCCAGCATCTGATTGCTGCCCTGGCCGGTCTGTTGAATTTGAGTCAGAAAAAGGGCGTTAATCTCACGGAGCTCGCGATTGGTTTCATTGACGCGATTCATCAGGGACTGCTCAAGCTGATCGACAGAATGGCGCAACAACAACTGCTGTTCATCCCTTTCTGACATCCGGCGTTCCAGTCTGAGCAGCTGAAAAAGCAAAAGAATAGAAAAAATCAGCAAAACGACGGCCAGTGCAATCAAAAACCAAATCATGCCGCGATTGACAAGAACCGTCGAATCTGCTGCCATTTGTAGTTTCATGCCAGATATCACAGGCAGACGCCCTCGATCCGACAAAAGGCATCCACCGTGTTCTTTAATAGCATGGTTACGGTCATCAGGCCGACGCCACCCGGAACGGGTGTAATCGCCGAGGCCACATCTTTGACTGAATCGAAGTCGACATCCCCAACAACTTTTCCCTGCTCATTCCGATTGATGCCCACATCCACGACGACAGCCCCGGGCTTAATATATTCCGTTGTGATCAGTCGCGGTTTACCGACAGCCACAATCAACAGATCAGCCTCACGGCAAACAGAAGGCAGATCTTTTGTTTTTGAATGAGCAATGGTGACCGTCGCATGCTCGCGCAACATCAGCAGTGCTGCAGGTTTACCGACAATGTTGCTGCGTCCGACCACGACACAGCGCTTACCCTGAATGGGGATATCGTAAGCTTTGATCATTTCAAGGATGCCGCCCGGCGTACAGGGCACGAAACAGTCCCGGCCCAGGGAAAGTAAACCGACGTTGATCGGGTGAAAGCCATCCACATCTTTCTCCGGCTTGATGGCGCATGTAACAGTGAATTCATCTAGGTGATCCGGTAAAGGAAGCTGACATAAAATACCATGAATCAATGGATCCTGATTCTGCTGATCAATCAAAGCTAAAAGCTCCATTTGAGAGACGGATGTCGGCAGTTGATGAATAAACGATCGGATACCGACTTCTTCACATGCTTTTTTCTTATTGCGAACATATAGAGTCGAAGCCGGGTCGTTACCCACCTGAAT
>JAGPFK010000144.1 GCA_018056585.1 Clostridia bacterium
GCTTTGATCTGGGCATGCTTTGCTTCTCGCCGCAGATCTGGGCCTCGGATAACACGGATCCGATCGAACGACTCAAAATACAGGGCGGACTCAGTTTGTTTTACCCGCCATCCACACTGGCTGCCCATGTATCGGCCGCCCCGCATCAACAGACCCTTCGCCAGACACCCTTGGAAACGCGGTTTAATGTGGCTTGTTTTGGCTGCCTGGGATATGAGCTGAATTTACATGATTTGGATTCTCTGGATCGAAAGGTCATCGCTGATCAGATCGAATTTTACAAAAAGTACCGCCCTCTCTTTCAATTTGGAAGGTTTTACCGCCTGTCACCGATCAAAAGAAACCAGGTTGGATGGCAGGTTGTTCTTCCTGACCAAAGCCAATCGATTGCCGGCTTGTTTCAGACTCTGGCCGAAGCAGCCCCGCCGTTTGACCGGCTGGCCCTGACCGGTCTTCTTTCTGAGTCTTTTTATGAGGTTTCAACCCGGCCTCAAAAGCTGCGCATCAAGTCATTCGGCGCGCTCATCAATTATCTGCTGCCTGTTCGGCTTCGTCCGGATGGTCCGCTGCTTTCTCTGGCCAACCGCTTGATCAGCCTGCCGGATTGCGTTGAACGCTATGAAGGAAGCGGCCGGCAGCTGCAGGAAGGCATCTTTCTTCATGATGCATTTACGGGAACCGGATACAACGAGCGGGTCCGTATGATGGGTGATTTTGGCTCCTATCTTTATGTCATAAAAGTCCTGATCAATGAAAAGAAAGGAAAACGTTCAAATCAGCTTTGAAGGAGGCACATGTATGGAAACCAAAATAGATCGGCGCAATCGCTATGCCTTTAGCCTGGGAACCATCGGACGGGACATGCTCTACAGCCTGGTCAGTATGTATCTTTTATTCTATCTGACGGACATCCTTGATTTACCGGATGAAACCCTTTGGTGGGTGACCGGGATCATGCTGTTTTACCGTATTTATGACGCTTTCAATGACCCGATTATGGGAGTGATTGTTGACAACACGCGCAGCCGGTTCGGTCAATTTAAACCATGGATCGGCCTGGGTGCTTTTCTCTCGGCCGTTTTCACCGTGCTCTTTTTCACAGATTTTGGCTTGCGCGGCACGCCTTTTCTGATTTATTTTGCCATCGTTTATTTCTTCTGGGAGCTCAGTTTTACAGCGAACGATATCGCTTATTGGTCGATGCTGCCGGCGTTGTCCACAGATCAGAAGGTTCGTGAAAAAATCGGCGCAACCGCGCGCATCTGTGCCAACATCGGCCTTTTTGCCGTTGTTGTTGGCATTGTTCCGATCACCAATGCATTGGGTGAAGCTCTGGGCAGCATGACGAAGGCTTATTTTGTTTTTGCCCTGGCTGTCAGTTTGATCATGGTTTTAGGTCAGCTGATCACCTTGTTTGGAGTCAAAGAACCCGCTCATTTGTTTAAGGAAGAGGAAAAAAGCAGCTTGCGTGAGATGGCCCGTGCCATTTTTAAAAACGATCAGCTTTTATATACTGTGATCTCCATGGCGCTTTTCATGATTGGCTATATGACCACCACCAGTTTTGGCCTCTATTTTTTCAAGTATGCTTATGGTGATGAAAATATGTACGCGATTTTTGCGCTGATCCTGGGGATTTCTCAGATTGCGGCCCTTTCTGTTTTCCCCTTGTTCCGTAAACGCTATTCTCGTAAAACACTGTACACAGCGGCCATGATCCTGGTTACCGCCGGGTACATCATCTTCTTCTTTTCGCCGATGCACATGCTTTACATCGGTACAGCCGGCGTTCTTATCTTTATCGGCGAAGCCTTTATTCAGCTGCTGATGCTGGTCTTTCTTGCGGATACCATCGAGTATGGCCAGTGGAAACTGGGTAAACGCAACAACAGTGTCACGTTATCCCTGCAACCCTTTATCAATAAGATCGGCGGCGCCATTGCCAATGGCATCGTTGGCGCGACCGTTATTTTGTCGGGCATCAGCACGGCCGAGTCCGCGGCCGATGTCACACCCGAAGGCCTTTTGATGATGAAAATGGCGATGCTGATCTTTCCTCTCCTTTGCATCGCGGCCGGCTATCTTGTCTATCGGTTCAAATTTCGTATTGATGCTTCGTTTTATGATCAGATCATTTCTGACTTGAAAGCACGCGGCGATCTTTTTGACGAAAACGAATAAACGTTAGATTATTATGCTAAAATAAAGCAGGAAAAACAACCAATGATGATCTGGAGAGAAGTCAATGAAACGCAGCCATCATCAGCATGAGCATGGGTCTGGCACATCGGGGAACATTAAAGTTGCCTTTTTCCTGAATTTATCCTTTACGATTCTGGAAGTAGTCGGCGGCCTCTGGACGCACAGCATCGCGATTTTATCGGATGCACTGCATGACTTTGGCGACTCCCTTTCTTTGGGTATTGCCTGGTACCTTGAAAGATATTCTGAAAAAGGGCCGGATCAGAGCTTTACGTTTGGCTATGCCAGATTTTCACTGCTGGGCGCTTTGATTAACAGCCTGATCCTGGTGGGTGGTTCCGTTTTGATTCTGGCCCAGGCGATACCAAGAATTCTACATCCTGAACGCGTGAACCCGGAAGGCATGCTTTTGTTTGCAATCATTGGCATTCTGGCCAATGGCATGGCGGCATTGGTGCTCAGAAAAGGCAGCTCCCTCAATGAAAAAGTGGTATTGTGGCATTTGATGGAAGATGTTTTAGGGTGGGTTGCGATTCTTTTTGCAAGCGTCTTTCTTATGTTTGTCGACTTCCCGATGATCGACCCGATTTTATCTGTTTTGATCACTCTTTATGTGCTTTATCACGTCTGGATAAACTTGCGGGAAGTTCTCACTATTTTGCTGCAGGGTGTGCCAAAAAACCACTCGATCCATGAGATTGAGCAAGAGCTCTTGCGAATCGACGGGGTGAAGTCTGTACATCATACACATCTTTGGTCGCTGGAAGGAAAAAACACCATGCTCAGCACCCATGTTTTGATCCGGGATGGTACGGATCAGGAAGACATCATGCAAATCAAACACATTATCAAGCAAGTGATGAAAGAAAAAGGAATCAGTCATGTCACGGTGGAAATCGAGTTTGAAAGCGAAGAATGCAAAGATCAACACTGTCACGAGGCGGGCTGAGCAGAATAAAACAGGGAGGGAAGGCGGTGTCTTCTGACAATTTGCAAAACAGGCCAGGCTTTACCCTTTGTTTTCGTGTTCCGTATTATGAGACCGACGCCATGGGTGTGGTGCATCACGCCAATTATTTGCATTGGTTTGAACAAGGGCGCACCGAGTACTTACGAGCGTTTGGCCTGCCTTATCGTTTCCTCGAAGAACAGGGCATTCAAAGCCCCGTTCTGGGCGTCAGGTGCCAATATAGACACCCGGCCCGATATGATGATCTCATTTCGCTTCTTTCCTTTATTTCACGATACAACGGCATACGCCTGACGATGGGGTATGCCGCTTGGAAAGAGGATCTCTTGCTTTGCGTGGGTGAAAGCGATCATGCTTTTATTGTGAACGGGCGTGCGGTTGCGCCCCAAAGAAGCCTCCCGGAAGTCCATTCTGTTTTATCTGACCGCTTGATTTGTGACCAGTCCGTCGCATTGGAATTTAAAAATCAAAAATGGCTCTGACGTTTTTGCCGGGCCACAGCCAGTGCAGCCGAGAGAAAAGCAAGAGTAAAGCCGGCTTGAATCAGCATCGACTGGATTACAGCCCGGATGTCGTGATACGAAAATGAAGAGAGCCGATCAATCTGGTTGATGGCGCGTACAGACCAGTAGGTCGGCGTAAAACTGCCCAGGAGATGTACGGTTTCTCCCAAAAGTTCTTGGGGAACAAACACACCACCGAGAAAACAGGTCGCCAGCGCCAAAACATTGGCGATCGATTGTTGTGCCGCTTTTGAGTGGATAAACCGGCTGAGCAGAAAAGATAAACTGAGACAGGAGAATGCAAAAACCAGGGCATTCAGTGACCAGAGCCACAATTTGGGCACAGGAGCATGGGAGGCCCCTAAAAACAAGCTGCTCATGACCATGATAAACCAGACAATCACTGAAAACAGCAGACAGCCAAGAACCAGTTGAGCATTATATTGAATCAAATGGATGGGTGAGACAAGATTCCTGCGCCACAAATCTGTCTGATCAAACACAGAAAGTACAGATGTGATTCCCAGGATGATGATGGCCATCATGGAATAACTAAGATAAGAGAAGTAGTAGGTGATTGGGCTGGTTTCTGTCTTTTGTCCTGATTTCAGGCGGATATCTGCTTCATAGGAAAGGCTTTGCCAAACCGCTGCTTTTAAGTCTTTTACATTCAGACTGCTTTCCCCTTTTATATAGAGCAGGGATTGGCTGATGTATCGCTCAATCAATAGATCAACGGTTATCCCGGACCAGTCGTCAGGGCTGACCGTGCGGATGAGTTTGACTGCATCCGGGTTTCCTTCCATGATGTGCCGGCCAAAACCGGATGGGATGCGCAAAACGTAGGTCACGAACCGGTAAAACAGTGCATCCTGTATCTTTTCCCTTTCATCTGGAATTTCAACAATTTCTGTTTTCTGCGAAAGCCATTCAATAAAAGCTTCGGTGTAGGGGTCGGGAGCGTCTTCATTAAAAACAGCGATTCGCGGCTTGGCCGGCTCAAAAAATGAGTCTTTTGGCTGTTCAAAGAACAGCGTCAGCATCATGGCAAGGAGAATGAATACAATCAGATAGATGAGAAGGGAAGGGATCATTTTATAGATGATCTTGAAAAGGGCCTTAAAGACTTGCATAACGCTGCCTCCTTACAATCAGGGCGATCACGCCGAAAAGCAAGGCGGAAAAAGCAAGCTGAAGCCCCATGTTTGAAATTGTTCTGTAAGGTGAGTCATAGTAGTAAAGCGCATAAAAAGCGTCACTGATCAAATTGGCTGGATTTAAAAA
>JAGPFK010000145.1 GCA_018056585.1 Clostridia bacterium
GTCCGCTGACCAATCACAAAAAAGGCAAATGGAACACTCTCTTTTTAGCTTCGCTGCCTCCGCTCGGGTATGCCACATTCTGGCTGCACAAACGCCCTGTTTCAGAAAATCAAAGCAAAAACGCAGAGGCTCTGACCCACCAACCTGTTTCTGTCTTTTCCGACGGTACCGGAATGGAAAATGATTTTGTCTCGATCACATTTTCCGAGACAGAAAATGGAATCGTCCAATTGTATGACAAAAGGCTGGGCCATCAGCTCCTATCAGGTCCGGCTGCTGTCGGTCTGGTCATTGATGAGACAGAAAGTGACACATGGGGACATAACCTGAAAGAATACCGCGATGTGATAGGTAAATTTAAAGAAGGCCGCCTTAAAGTCCTGGAATCCGGTCCGCTGCGCGGCTGTATCCGTCTGACGACTTTTTGGAATCATTCTTATCTGGAACAGGATTTCTATCTTTTGTATGATCGTCCGGACATCGAAGTGAAAGTCAGGATTTTCTGGCAAGAACGGCATCGTATGCTTAAAATTGAATTTCCATTCAATATTGAAAAAGCCCGTTCTGTTCAGGAAATACCTTATGGTTTTATGGAAAGGCCTATGGACGGGGAAGAGAAGCCGATTCAGCAATGGGTTGACGTTGGAAACGACCAATGCGGTGTTTCGATTCTCAACGATTCTTCCTATGCCGTCGATGTGTTAGATGGCACGGTTCGCCTGACCATCCTGCGCGGCGCGGCTTACGCCGACCACTACGGCGAACGGGATGACCGGTGCGAATATATGGATCAGGGAGAAAGTTTTGTTCGCTATGTGCTGGCCCCGCATCCGGGCAACTGGAACTCAGCCGGCACTGTTCGGAAGGCGATGGCTTTGAACACGCCAATCCAGCAAATATATGAAACATACCATCGTGGACCGCTTGGCCTGAAGGGCAGTGGATTATCCGTCAGTGAAGATAACGTCATCGCAACCGTCTTCAAGATCGCAGAGGATCTGGATGGGTACATTCTGCGCTGCTATGAAAGTGCCGGCCTCGAGACAACAACCAAGATCGATTTACCTCTGATCGGGCGTTCCTTTACAGCTCACTTTACACCGTGTCAGATCAAAACATTTCACATCCCATTTGATACCGATAAACCAATCCGACCGGTTAACATCCTTGAGATGGCTTGAAGGAGGTAAAAAATGAATCCAATCGATTTTCCGGCAATTGATAGCCATGTCCACATCAGGGACCATCACTGTCTGCCTTACATGCAGGACTATCGCGTGCAGCACCATTTTGAAGCGGTTAATATCGCCTGTCTGGCCAAAAATCCACTCAATAATCCGCTTGAGAATATCCTGGCGGCTCTGTTGAAATTAAATGATCCACATTTTTATGCTCACGCCACTTTACTTTATCCGGACGGTCCGATAAGCGATCAGCTCTTTGCGCAGCAAGCTGAAAATGACTTTGCAATTGGCTTTGACGGCATTAAAATGCTGGAGGGAAAGCCAACCATGCGAAAGAAAACCGGCCTTCCCTTGGATGATCCTGTTTATGAGCCCTATTTTTCCTTTATGGAGGAAAATGGTCATCACATCATCTGGCATGTGGCTGATCCTGAGACATTCTGGGATAAAGACAAGGCACCCGCCTTCTCTTTTTCCGAAGGTTGGTTTTATGGCGATGGATCCTACCCTTCAAAGCAGCAATTGTATGAGGAGGTCTCTCATGTTCTGGCACGTCACCCGAAGCTGAATGTTACCTTTGCCCATTTTTTCTTCTTATCCGATTTTCCAGAAGAAGCGGAGGCGCTGATGCAACAATATCAAACGGTTACATTGGATATCACGCCCGGCCGGGAAATGTATGAAAACTTCTCAAAAAGGCCAGCTTATTGGCGCGATTTTTTTCATAGGTATGCGGATCGGATCCTTTTCGGCACAGACATGACCCGGATGGAAACTCAAGGATCCGCCTCGGACCTGATCGCCGCCATGAAACGATTTTTGGCCACAGAAGATGTTTTCTCATATTGGGATTTTAACATCCGCGGCCTTGGATTGTCACAGGCGGATTGCACCCGGATTGGAAAAATAAACTTTACAGATCGGGTCCGTCCTTCCCCTCGTCCGATTGATCCGAAAGCTCTGCGCACATATATCGACCGGCAGATTGACGCTGTCCCGGACAGAAAGGAGCAGGAGTTTATCCTGCATCAATGCCGTTTGTCCGGCTTGTAATGGCTCCTGCTTTTACTTAAAATTGCTGCGCGGCCAGTTTACAAAAACGATTGAGCACGTCATCGATGGCGAAGACAGGATGCCCTATGAGGTAAGTATGAATTTTATTTCTGAACGGTTTATACCAATCATCCGGTACGGCAGAAAGTCCTTTGGCTGCTCCGAAAATACTCCCGGCAGTTGCTGCGGTGCAGTCATTATCATAGCCCATGGCCACCGTCTCACCGATGCAGCGGGTAAAATCATCCTTTCCGATCAGGAGGCCGAAAATAGTCAGGCAGGCATTGAGATTGGTGTGAACGCCGCTCATATCGCCAAAGCGTTCCTCTACGGCACGGCGTGCATCCCTGTAGTCTTTGACCGACTTTCCCTTTTCAAGTGCCCATCTGACGTCCTGTGAAAGCAGGCAGTTCTCAGGGATTTCACAAAGGCCCGCTTCGAGCGCTTCAACCGGCTCATCATAGGCAAAAGCGGCTGCGATCACAGAACTAAAGTACATTGCACCATAAATCCCGTTTCGCCGATGGGTGAGAAAAGCATCATGATAAGCCAGGGTCGCTGCCTGTTCCGGAAGACCCGGTGCCAGATAACCCCATGGGTCACTTCGGATATCGGCACCGATCCATTGAACGTATGGGTTCTCAATATCCGCCGCAGACTCGGCCGGAAAGCCATTTTTCAGGTTTTTCAGCGCGACAGCTTCGGCCGTGCAGGCATAGGGCAGATACGAAAGCCAGCATCGGCCCACATCTCTGACGGAAAAATTGAACCCGCACTCCTCGGCGATCAGCAAGCCCAGCAGGGTGTATGTGATGTCATCGTCTACCGGTACACCGTCGAGGCCCGATCGGGTATAAGCCTGGCAAGGACTGACCTCGTACCGCTTGTGATGCGGATTGGGAACGGCCGACCAGTAATTTTCAGGTGGGAATGGATCTCCGATCCATTCAGCCCAATCACGCATTTCATCAACAGGCCAAAATTCAACCGGCGCACCCAGCGTGCAACCCGCCATGCGGCCCATCAGGGCACCGGCCAGACGTTCTTGATAGCGCTTCTCATCGAAAGCAGGCCATAAGATCCGTTTTCCAAACGGACGTTTCGCACGGATCAGATCCAGTTCATTGGGTTCTTCTTTGGCCAGGCTGATCTCTTCAGGCATTTGCCGTATTTGCAAAATCGCAGCCCGAATCGTCTCTTTTACGGACAAAAGCAATTGTTCCATGGCTTGTTGATCGGCGCCAGCCTCTGTTTTGAGGCGAGCATATTCCTTCAAATCAACACACAATTGCTCAAATGGCGGGAAAGCAGGGTATGACAATGGATCGTTCATGGTTGCCTCCTTTTTACGAATAAACACCTTTTTCTTTTACTATCTCGAGAGCGGCCAGATAATTTTCAGTCTTGGCCCCATATTGGACCGAATTCGTCGATCCAAAAATAAAGCCGCCCCCCGGCATCAGCCATTCAAGGTTTCTTTGCACCTCTCTACGGGTGTCCTCCAAGGTACCGGAAACAAGTGTTTCACACTGAACGCCGGTCCAGAGAGTGAGTTTGTCGCCATAAAGTGACTTGAGCCGAGCGTGATCCATGCCGGCTGATTCTTGGATAGATTGATACCCTTTGTAACCAGCCGCAATGTAGTCGTCCAGGATTTTCCAGATGTTCCCACAGCAGTGAAAAAAGGGAATCATGTGATGAGACACGATGATTTGATTGACGCGGCTCATCAGCGGGAAATAAACATCACGGATAACATCAGGTGACATAATGGGACCCGTATTCATTCCGAAATCATGGCCTTGCATGCAAATGAGCACATCGTGCTGCGCACAGTGTTCAACATAGATCCGATTCAGTTTTTCCGCATAGGGATAAAGTTTCTTAATCTGATCCGGCGCAATCAGCGGCATAATCAACTGATGGATCTGATCACCGCCAAAAGGACTCATCAGGCAGTCATAGATATCAATATTACGAAACAAGACGGCTTTTTCCTGCCCAAATTTCTCGCCAATAAAGTCCACCAGTTCAAAGCGTGATGGGTCAAAATGATCCAGTTCCCGCATCGCCTGTTCAATTTCTGCTTCGCTGATCGCTTCACGCGGCGGTTTGTGCGTCAGAGCCAAAATGGAATCATTGCTGGCGCAGTATCGGTATCGGTTTCCTTTTTTATCTTCCCATACGCCCTCCGCAATTTGTCTGGGCGGATCCTCCACCCGATAACCTTTAGGCGGAACCAGTCCAACAGTGACGATATCGTAGTCCAGTTTTTCAACAAGCGCAACACAATCGTTTTTTTGGCTTTCAACGACTTCATCCCGACGGCCCTCCCATAAGGCAAGGGTCTCTTCCTTTCGATTACGCCAATATGTAGGCCGTCCGATGATCCGACTGACATGATCATGGTCAATACCCCATTCGCCAATGGGTACACGGTCGGGTATCTGATGGCTGATGGCTTTCAGAACACGCTCTTTCCCTGTCACACAAAATTCCCCCGTTTTCTGGGCTACTGTCAGTGTAGCACAAAACTGGAGAATCAGTTTCGTTAAAAATATTCCTTTCAGCTGATTTGCCGATAAAGAACCTTTTGAGATCACATTTCAGGGAACCATTGGATCCCACGAAATTTGAAAGATAAGCTTGGTTCCCGGATCAATATATGTATTCATGACAGACTGGTCAACGA
>JAGPFK010000146.1 GCA_018056585.1 Clostridia bacterium
CTGTGAGCGTCTGCCTTCTGCAGATCCGATTGTTGTTCCTAAGCAGTCTATTTTGCAGGAGTTTATTTGATCTGACTTGACAATCATTCACAACGCGTGGATACTGATGGGATAGATTGATGAGCTGACATCGTTGTAATCAGATGATAAAAATAGAGAGATGGGAGATGTTGCATGCCGATTAAAATACCTGATGATTTACCGGCTGCAGGGATATTGGAACAGGAAAATGTCTTTGTCATGTATGAGAACCGGGCATACAGCCAGGACATTCGTCCATTACGCATTTTGATCCTCAATCTGATGCCGAATAAGATCGTGACTGAAACGCAGTTGCTTCGTCTTCTAAGCAACACGCCGCTTCAGGTTGATGTCGATCTCATTTATACGGCCACCTATTGCCCTCGCAATACATCGACGGAATATCTGACTAAGTTTTACGAGACTTTCGATCAGGTCAAAGAACGACGTTATGATGGAATGATCATAACGGGGGCACCTGTCGAACATCTGTCTTTTGAGGAGGTTGCGTACTGGAACGAGCTGGAAGAGATTATGGCATGGAGTAAAATCCATGTTTATTCAACGCTCCACATTTGCTGGGGTGCTCAGGCTGGTTTGTATTATCACTATGGCATTCCCAAATATGACTTACCGGCTAAAATGTTTGGCGTTTTTCCACATTGCCTGAGTTGGACGAAGCCAGTTAAACTTTTTCGTGGATTTGATGATGTTTTTTATGTCCCTCATTCACGCCACACAGAAGTACGCCGTTCGGATATTGAGAAAATCAGTCAGCTGCGCATTTTATCAGAGTCTAAAATATCAGGTGTATATGCGGTGTCCGATTTAACGGGACGGCAAATTTTTCTGACGGGCCACTCGGAATATGATCCGCTGACACTCAAATATGAGTATGAAAGAGATTTGGAGCGTGGCCTCCCTATCCAGTTGCCAGTGAATTATTTCCCGGATGACGATCCGATAAAGCCTCCTATTGTCAGATGGCGCAGCTCCGCTTATCTTCTTTTTGCGAATTGGCTCAATTACTATGTCTATCAGGAGACGCCGTATGATTTATCACAGCTACCGAATATACCACATTGATGTTAGGCTCGTAACTCTAGTTACTGCAACAGTAGCCGTCAAATATTAAATTAAAAACAAATCATCTGTCTGGGCCAAATGGCCATGGAGGTACGTATGCCGATTACAATTACATCAGAAAATTTCGACGAAGTCGTTATGAAAAGCAAACAGCCAGTATTGTTGGATTTTTGGGCTGTTTGGTGTGGCCCTTGCCGTATGGTCGCGCCAATCATTGATAAGTTAGCGGAAGATTACAAAGGTCGCGCTGTCATCGGTAAAGTGAATGTTGACGAGCAGACTGAATTAGCCGAAAAATTCAGAGTGATGAGCATCCCAACCATTTATATTCTTAAAGATGGAAAAGTTGTCGAACGGTTGGTTGGCGCGCGACCGTATGATGAGTTGGCTGCCGCACTAGAAAAATATCTGTAAACATGAAGACGTATTGTTAGTAAGAATAAAATACGATGGTGAAAAAAAGACGCTCTGTAGCGTCTTTTTTTCAGGTATAATGATGCGGTAGACAGAACTGAAAGGCGGATGTTTCATGCAATTGATCGGTTCAAGAGAGCAGCGCCTAATTGACGAAGCTTGGCAGCAAAAAACGGGCTTACCTCTGCTTATTTTGATGGAAGCAGCGGCAAGGGCGGTTGTTCGTGTTTGTCAGGAAGTTGCTGATTTGCGTCATGTTGATTTTAAAATGCCGGTTTTGATCTTGTGCGGGCCCGGCCAGAACGGCGGAGATGCGTATGCTTGTGCCAGACTGTTGTCAGCAGAAGGTTTTCCGGTTCGCTGCCTTGAATTGTTTAAGGATGCAAAATTACCGGATGAAGCCTTGCAAAACCGGAAGGCTTGTATGCGTTTGAATATTGATTTATCAGAACCGGACGCTCGCAGCTTTGCTGATTTGCACGATGGTCTGATTATTGATGGCATCTTTGGTTCTGGATTTTCTGCAGAACGTGGTGTACCAGACTGTTTCCGAAAAGTCAGCCGATGGGTTGATGGGGCAAGAAAGCAAAATAATCAGGTCCTTGCGATTGATATTCCTTCCGGCCTTGATGGCAACACCGGACAAGCGGATCCGTCTGCCATCCAAGCCGATCGAACCGTCACTTTTGTTCGCCCCAAACCAGGATTGGTTCGTGTGCCCGGGCGCTTTTTGGCTGGGAAGGTGACTGTGGACCCGATCGGCATTGATCCCGAGCTTGTCGAAGAAGTCCTGGCCAACGAGAACCTTCCCAAGACCTGTCAGATCGATGCAGGAACGGTCAGGCCGTGGTGCCCACAAAGGCCTCCGGATGGTCATAAAGGTCTGTTCGGACGCCTTTTGATGATTGGCGGATCAGACAGCATGCCGGGCGCCGTTGTTCTGGCGGCGAAAGCCGCTTTGAGATCCGGACTCGGCCTTTTGCAACTGGCCGTCCCCCGTTCCATTCGGGACGGTGTGCTTTTGGCTTGCCCTGAAGCGTTGCAGCTTCCAATCGGTCCGGCAGGACCTCAAAATATCATGCAGGAAGCTGTTCTGGCTGCGTCAGCTGTAGCCGTTGGTCCTGGGATTGGTCGTCCACCATGGCTGAGCCCTTTGCTGGATCTGCTGATTGCCTGTTCAAAAAACCTGGTGATTGACGCGGATGCACTCAATGAAATCAGCCGTGACCCACAGCATTTCTGGGAAAGAACCAGACAGCGGATGAGATCCGGGTGCCAGACACCAGCTGTTTTAACGCCTCATCCGGGCGAATTCTCAAGACTTGCGCCAGATCTCAGCCTGAATGATCGGCAGAAAGCAGCCATCGCTTTAGCTGAAAGAAGCGGTTGCATGGTTGTTCTGAAAGGCGCGGATACAATTGTTGCTGAACCGGATGGTCATGCCTGGATCAACACCACCGGTCAGGATGGTTTGTCGCGGGGGGGCAGTGGCGACCTGTTAACCGGTCTCATCGCCGGGTTGATGGCTCAGGGGCTGTCTCCTATACAGGCAGCCTGTTCAGGTGTCTTTTTTCATGGCCTCGCTGGGGATCTTGCCGCAGCGACATATGGACGCCGGGCGATGCTTCTGAGTGATGTACTTGAGAAACTGGGATCTGCGTGGCATCAGGCGGGATGGGAAGTTGAAGATGTCTAGTCAGAAAGAAGCGATATGGAAAGAACAGGGGCGTGACCTTCTGACCCGTTCATGGGTCGAGGTCGATCTGGATCGGATTTCTGAAAATACACGGCTGTTGCGCAGCCGCGTCCATCGCAGTTGCGAGATCATGGGGGTTGTTAAAGCTGATGCCTATGGACACGGTGTTTTCGAAGTTGTTCCCATTCTTCTGAAAAACGGGGTGAACCGTCTGGCTGTTTCTATGCTGGATGAGGCCATAGAATTAAGACAAGCCGGGATAGACGTCCCTATTCTGGTCCTCAGTTACACCGATCCGCGGCGCGCCAAAGAGATCCTGAAATACAGCATCACACAAACAGTTTACAGCAGAGATCTGGCTCTTGCTCTATCTGATGCCGCTTCCGAGCTTCATTGTGATGCGCGCATCCATATCAAGATCGACACGGGTATGGGCCGCGTTGGCTTTTTAGCCGGTTATCAGGCAATCAAAGAAATTTCCTGGATCCGCTCTCTGCCCAATATTGTAGTTGAAGGCCTATACACACATTTTGCCGCCGCGGATGAGCCAGATGAACAATACACATGGTACCAGTTCGAGCAGTTTATGAGTATCAGCCGGGAGCTAGACCGGATCGGCTTGTCGATTCCAATCAAGCATGTCTGCAATAGCGCCGCGACCATGCGATTTCCGGCCATGCACCTTGATATGGTTCGTCCCGGTCTCATTTTGTATGGGATGACACCGCCAGGATGTCCGCAAGCCTGGACGGATCTTCATCCTGCCATGAGTTTGAAAACCAGTGTGATCTTGTGTAAAAATGTACCTTGCGGAAGCGCCATCAGCTATGGTTGTACCTATATCACGAAACGGGACAGTATCATTGCAACGATTCCGATTGGCTATGCGGACGGTTATTCAAGACGCCTGAGCGATCGGGCCTTTGTTTTCATCCATGGTCAGCGGGCACCCGTTGTCGGCAGAATTTGTATGGACACATGCATGATTGATGTCACGGACATTGAAGGGGATCCGGTTAAAGTCGGCGATGAAGTCATCCTTTTTGCTCCACCGACTCATCTGACGGCAGGAGAGAAACATCAGCAAACAGAACCGGTCACCGTCGATGAAGCTGCTGAATGGCTTGACACCATTAACTATGAGGTCACATGCCTGATCGGGCGCCGCGTACCCAGAGCGTATGTACAGGATGGATCGATCGTGAAGGTACAAAACTATCTGCTTTCCCAAGGACGATCCATGGAATCATCAAAAAGTCAGGTAGCAATCACACAATGATCAGATAAAAGAAATACAATGACATCATGCCACCATCCCGGCAAATCCGACTCAACGAGGCGATGTAAAAGATGTCCTTTTTTAAAAAACCGTCGGCCTTTTCTGTATTTTATGGCGTCATACTGGCAGTGGCAACGGTTTTCGTTCTTCTTGATACCTTTGTCATTCCAAAACCAATCCATCCGGTGACTGCCCAAACAGTAAGGGAGATAGATCCGGTTTTTGCAGCAACGTCTTCCGACGCAAAAATCACAACCAATTTCTATTCCGATGATAAGATCCAGATTAAAATTGAAACTCAAAGAAAATATGATACAACGATTTATGTGGCTGATATTCAAATAGCCGATATCGGCTATTTAAAACAGCTTTTGCAAATGATGTTTTTGGCCGAAATATCACGGACACCACGTCAAATATTGCCGCCGACAA
>JAGPFK010000147.1 GCA_018056585.1 Clostridia bacterium
AGCGCAAACCCCTTATAAGCTGACTCTATCACCTTCAATGGTTACAAATGAGTCAGGAATAGGGGATGCAACCGCACTTGTAGATGAGCAGCTTTTAGCAGGCGACCCGCCTGATGGGTCCTGCAGCACCTATTGGTTTGCAGGATGGGATGGCAGTCAATACCCTGTAAGTGCGTCTATCGATCTAGGGCAGAATTATGTTATTACAAAGATTTACCTCAGAGATATAAATGATATTGGAAATTTCATTGTATCAACGGGCACGCCTGGAAATTGGATTGAATTATTTACAGACGGGCTTGAAAACTACCATGTTTGGAATGAGCATGAGGTCGATGTCACTACAAGATATATCAGATGCACCATGGAATATTATCGTTCAAACGTGGCTGAAATTGTCATTTATGGTTATCCTGCGGGCGGCGATCCCACTCCGCCATCAGAGCCTACGGTAACGCCTGTTCCTTCTCCTCCCGCCGGAACAGGATGGATAACACGCGAAGTTTGGGACAATATAGAGGGAACAAGCATCAGTGACTTAACAGGAAACGAAAATTATCCTGATAATCCTTCAGGTATGGGACTGCTTTCATCGTTTGAAGCACCAACGAACGTCGCAGACAATTATGGGCAAAGGATGCACGGCTACATTCACCCCCCGGTAAGCGGAAACTACGAATTCTGGATAGCTGGCGACGATCATTCAGAACTTTGGCTTAGCTCAGATGAAAATCCTTCAAATGTTCATTTGATAGCCAGTGTGCCTGAATGGACAAACCCAAGAGAATGGACTAAATTTACCCAGCAATATTCAGGGGACATCGGGCTGGAGGCCGGAGAAACGTATTATGTCATGGCTCTGATGAAAGAAGGATATGGGGGAGATAACCTGGCTGTCGCATGGAAGATACCGGGTGAGAGCAGGGAGATCATTTCGGGCAATTATCTTTCGCCGGCAAATGACATCATACCGACGCCTACGCCCAAGCCCACTCCCGAGCCCGGTTCCGTAACAGTGGCTGATTTTATGGGAATAAATGCTTTTATAGACGACCCTGTGGAAAAGATGCTTCCCGTCGGACATGTCCGGGAATACCATAATTGGAACTGGGACGAAGGTGATGAACCCTGGGCAAGTGATGGGACGTATCCCGGCTACCCCTATAATCAAAATAAGTTCAATCCAAGTTATGCTGGCGGAGGTTGGAACTTTGATCATTATTACAGAGATGTTACTGAAGCTGGACTCACAGTCTTTCCAGCTGTTCAGGGAAGTGTATATTGGCTAACTGGCAGCAGAACTCAGGACAAACCCATAAGTCCCGGAGAGAGCTCGACCAATCCTGCTTCATATGCCGAGCATGCTGATCATATGTTCCAGTATGCAGCAAGGTATGGCGGTACAGCCGTGGATCATTCTTTATTAAAACTCGCATCTGATCAGCAAGCATTGTCCGGTTTAGGGTATATACAATACTATGAAAATTGGAATGAGCCTGATAAAAACTGGGAAGGTCCGAACGCGCAATTTTCTCCCCAGGAACTCGCGGCTATGACCAGCGCTGACTACGACGGACACGAGGGAACAATGGGCAGTACATTCGGCGTAAAAAACGCAGACCCGAACGCAAAACTGGTTATGGGCGGTCTATACAAACTTGATTTGCAGTATATCTCGGATATGAAGACATGGTTTGAAGAAAACAGAGATGATGGAAAATTTGCAGCAGATGTCCTTAATTTCCACCATTACTGCTGTGTATGGGGAAGCTATGGAATAAGTCCTGAGGAAGATGGATTAAAATCAAAATTAGCCGATCTTGTGTCATACCGGGACCAGTATCTGCCAGGCAAAGAAATCTGGCTGACAGAGTTTGGATGGGATACCCATTCTTCAAGCCCGCAAAGAGCCGTTGCTCACGCAGAATTCAATATCTATGAAGTCCAGGCACAATGGATATTAAGAGGATATCTTGCTGGTTTGGGAGCAGGAATTGATCGCATGACGCAATATATGCTCCGGGATGTCAATCCTAACAGCAATATCCAGTATGACTCATCGGGCCTTGTCGGCCCTAAAGGCGATTGGTCTCCAAAACCATCGTGGTATTATGTTTATACGATGAAAAACAGATTGGGAAATTTTGTTTTTGCCGGTGAGCAAGCCTCAGGTCATCCGAATGTGATGGTTTACAAATTTATCGATCCTGATTCAGACAATGGAGCCTATGTTTTGTGGTGCCCGACCAGCAACGGAACCACTGTCAATGAATATAACCTGAGTCTTGGATCCTCACCTTCAAACGCCACGCAAATTACTATGCAAGATCAAGATATTGATGGGATTGAAACCAGCTTAAATATACAAAATGGAGTTGTAACGGTCAATATCAGTGAAACACCAATATTTGTGATGGTAGACAATATTCAGTGAGCGGCCGGTATCAGGACATTAAAGGCATGATGGGGTCAGTCTGCAAGCGATGGAAACTTTTTTCACAGCCAGACTGACGCCCTTCTTGCCGGCTAAAAGACAAAGCGGGTGCTGTCATTCTCCGGCCGGGCGTTACGATTGGGATCTCACGAGACGCTATGGATCTTCTCAGAAATCACAAACGAATACCGCATGATTTCATGATCGCATCTCTTGCCTTGTTTTCAAAAGTGTTGTCTAATTGTTGGAGTCCGGGAAATGACTCATCACGTCTTCTTATTGCAAGCTCGATCAAATGATCCGTCATATCCGGGTTTTTGGGAAGAAAACTGCCATGAGCATAAGTGCAGAAAACATTTTTGTAAATGGCTCCCTCCGTCTGGTCGACACCGTTGTTTCCCTGCCCTATGATCACCGTTGCAAGGGGTTTTACTGAAGGTCCAAGCCAGGTTCGTCCGGAATGATTTTCAAAACCCACCAGCAGTTCATCCAGGCCCTTTTCAGCCAGTTCATCGCTCTTGCAAATCAAATCACCGGTCAGCCGGTCAGGGTGGTCGATTGTAAAAAGGTCCAACGCACCAATTCCCGGTATCCTTTCCCCGTTTTGCTGTTCAAAATAATGTCCCATCATCTGGTATCCGCCGCAAATGCACAGAAAGACCATCCCTTCTTCGACCGCTTGTCGGATCATCGAGGCTTTACTTTCTTTTAAATCAGACTGAAGCAGATCCTGTTCATGGTTTTGGGCACCGCCTATGAAAACGAGGTCAAACAGATCCGGACGGAACGGATCGCCCAGGCCGACGGCTGAAATTGTGCAAGAAATGCCGCGCCAGCCGCACCGGCGCTGCAGGGCGATCAGGTTGCCCTTGTCCCCATAAAGATTCATCACTTCCGGATAAAGATGAGCGATTCGCAAATTCAAAACAGTCTCCTCCTACTGCCAGAATGCGGGCAGATGATAGCACTTGCTCAAATAGCCACGAATAGAAAGCATCGCTGTGTAATTGGGCAGCAGATACAAACAGCGGCCGGGCGGACACTCGGCCAGCATCTGATCAAACAGCCGGATAAAATCATCTGAAACCAAAAGCTCGGATTTTGATTTTCCGGCATAGTATAAACGCAAAGCCAAGTCATGGCATCGGGCACCGGAAAGGCCAATGCGTCCAGGCGGTAAACAGGATTCAAAATGAACATCCCAGATCCAGGACACATCGCGTCCATCCGATTCACTGGCATTGAGCATCATCATGACCGAACCTAAATCAGGCGCATTCATTATGAATTCAAGCGCCTGATCCATGCCAACAGGGTTTTTAACGAGAATCAGACAAATATCTTTACCTTCTGCACTCCATCGCTCCATGCGGCCAAATGCCGCTTCTGATTGTTCCAGGACCTTGGCTGATGATTCAAGCGGCAAGCCCGCTGCAATCGCCGCAAGCAGCGCAGCCGCTGCGTTATATGCGTTATAAATACCCGGAACAGGGAAATGAACCCGAATTGATTTTTTATCATAGCAAAACTCAATCACCGTTTTACGCTCGGAAGTCGAAACAATGGAAAAAGCAAGGTCCGGCTCAGGCCTTCGATATCCGCAGGCCGGACAGGAATAGATACCCAGGTGGGCATAAGAAATATGTTCATACCGGCAGGAGGCGCCGCAAACCGGGCAGGAGACTGATTCTACGGCAGTTTCTTTGGCTCGGTGCGGCAATCCATCGGGTTTCATGCCAAAATAATAGACCGGCTGTGATCCATCTTTTATAAGCGCGGCGCAGAGCGGATCATCTGCACAAAGGACAGCCTTCGCCCCACTCTCATGAAGCCCCTTTGCAACCAAATCACGAATATGACTGAGATCCCCAAAGCGATCAAGCTGATCCTGAAAAAAATTAGTCACAATGCAGATCTCCGGCCGCATCGATGCAGCCAGCCGCGCAAAATAGGCTTCATCGATTTCAAAGACCAGCGAAACCTTTTGTTTCTGTGCGCCATCTTCTTTTAGAATCTTCAGATTTTGAAGCAAGGTTGTCACCAGGCCTGAATCAAGATTGGCACCGGACGGATTGGTGATAACAAGGTGCCCCTGCCTCTCGAGAATACTGCAAAGCAGCCGGACTGTTGTCGTCTTGCCATTGGTTCCGGTCACTAAAAAAACCTGCCGGCCAGCCGTGAGATCGCTCAGAAGAGTGGGTGCCAGTGTAAATGCCAGCTTGCCCGGGAAAGCGGTCGCCCCGCGGCCGATCGATCGAAGAAACAAGCTGGCCAAACGTCCGGCGGAGACAGCCAGCCAATTGCGCAGTCGTTTTTTGGGAGAGAGGGGTTGCCTATACAGTTTTGTCATCTTTTTTGTCCTTTTAACCGATCCAGCTGATCAATATTCAATGCCCTTCCTGGCTTTGATGCCGCGTTCATAAGGATGCCGCACGCATCGGATTTCTGAAATGTAATCGGCCCGCTGCATCACACTATCTGAAGC
>JAGPFK010000148.1 GCA_018056585.1 Clostridia bacterium
TCTCTGAGCAGGTCTTCAAAAGAACGTTCTTTTGTCATGTCTCACCATCCCCATCAAAGGCCGGCTTTTTTGTTTTTTTTTGATTGGCCGTCATGTGCCTGCAAATAAATAAGCAAGACAGATAGGTCCGCCGGCGAAACACCGGAAATGCGACTGGCTTGCCCTATCGAAACAGGACGCATGCGATTGAGTTTTTGTCTCGCTTCGATTCTCAGTCCCGAGATCTTGTTGTAATCAATCGAGTCCGGAAGCAGTTTTTGCTCAAGATGGCGAAACTGTCTGATTCTTTCCTGCTCCAGTTTGATGTATCCCTCATATTTCAATGCAACCTCGACGGCATAGCGCTCAGATGGTTTAAGCGCTGGCCGCTGTGGATCCAGCGGAGAAATTGCCTCATAACTCAATTCGGGTCTCTTAATCAGCTCTGCTATGCTGACCGACCGATTCAAAGGCGTGCTTTGACAGGCTTTTAGAATGCATGCTGACTGTTCACCCGGCTTAATGAGGGTCTTTCGGCAACGTTCTATTTCACCTTCAATTCTCTGCTGACGTTTCTGGAATTGCTGCCATCGTTCCTCATGGATCAACCCGATCTCATAGCCAATCGGAGTAAGGCGTACATCCGCATTATCCTGCCGCAAAACAAGTCGGTACTCCGCACGCGCTGTCATCATGCGATAAGGCTCCTTTGTTCCTTTGGTCACGAGATCGTCAATGAGAACCCCTATATAAGCTTGTGAGCGATCCAGGATAACAGGCGGTCGGCCGTCAAGCAGCCGGACCGCATTGATTCCGGAAATCAAGCCCTGAGCGGCTGCTTCCTCATATCCGGATGTTCCGTTGATCTGACCCGCAGAAAAAAGTCCTCGTACTTTTTTGGTTTCCAACGACATTTTAAGGCAAGTTGGATCCAGGCAATCATATTCGATGGCATAAGCACTTCGCATGATGTGTGCTTTTTCAAGTCCAGGCAACGAGCGGACCATTTGAAGCTGAACATCTTCCGGCATGCTGGTTGACATGCCCTGTAAATAAAGCTCTTCTGTCGCAAGCCCCGTTGGCTCCAAAAAAACCTGATGGCGCTGCTTATCGGGAAATTTAACAATTTTGTCCTCAATAGACGGACAATAACGTGGTCCGATTCCTTCAATGACGCCGCTGAACAATGGATTCCGATCAAGATTCGCTTCTATGATCTCCCTTGTTTTTTTTGTCGTCCATGTGGTCCAGCAGGGCAACTGAACAAATGGGTCTCCGGCCTCAAAAGGTTCATTTTCGTGTGAGAAAGGGATGATGACAGCATCGCCATTTTGTCGTTCCATAACGGAAAAATCGACGCTGCGCCTGTGTATCCGCGCGGGCGTACCGGTCTTGAACCGTTGAAGCGGCAGTTCAAGGGACCGCAGTGAATCCGATAAGCCTCGCGCGGCAAATTGATTGTCAGGCCCTCCGCTATACACGCAATCACCCATGATAATCCGGCCTTCCAGAAAGGTGCCGGTAGCCAGAATAACGGCACGGCAGCTGTAAACAGCAGCCGTTTTTAATTTGACACCGCTGATGGCTTTTTCACCTTTCGCGTCTGTTTCAGTCAGTAAAGAAACGACTTCTCCCTGTCGCAGGTCCAGGTTGGGCTGCTGTTCCAGCGTATGTTTCATCAATTCCTGATAACGTCTGCGATCGATCTGAGCCCGCGGCGAAAGCACAGCCGGACCCCGTGAGGTATTCAACATTCGGAACTGGATCATCGTCTGATCAGCCGCCCGACCCATTTCGCCACCCAACGCGTCAATTTCCCGAACAAGCTGCCCTTTTGCTGTTCCGCCAATATTCGGATTACAAGGTAAATTGGCTACGGTGTCCAGATTCATGCCCAGGATAAGGGTTTTTTTCCCGAGCCGTGCGCATGCCAGCGCCGCTTCGCATCCTGCATGCCCCGCTCCGACCACAATCACATCATAGTTCCCGGCCAAATAAGCACTTTTTTGTGTCAAAGCTTCTCTCAGTTCCATGGTTCATCTCCTTTTGCTCATTTGCCAATACAAAACCTTGAAAAAATTGTATCAATCAATTCTTCTGTCACCTGGTCTCCAGTCAATTCAGCCAACGAAACCAGTGCGTGCCGGAGCAAAGAAGCGGCAATATCCAGTGTCATGCCGGCCTGCAATCCTTTTTGAGCCTCTCTGACAGCAGCAGCGGCTTTTTCCAGGCACATTCGGTGCCGGCTGTTTGTGATCAGCACATCTTCCTGCTGCCCGATGCCCTGTCGTTCATAAACAGCTACAATGGCTTCTCTGATCCGGTCGAGTCCCTCGCCGGTTACAGCTGAACAGGTCATAATCGGCTGACAAGGTTTCAGCTCTTTCAGTTGCAGGAGCAGGTCGACGCTGGAAGACAAATCATCTTTGCTGACCAATAAAATAAGATCTTCACAGTTCATTTGGCGAACCATTTCAATTTCAGATTCCAGCTGTTCCGCAGGCGGGGAAAGAAGCCAAAACACCAAATCAGCTTGTTCCAATGCCTGCTTTGTGCGATCAACACCCATTTGCTCAATCTGATCGGTTGTGTCCCTTAAGCCGGCTGTATCAACGAGCCGAACTGGTAAACCACAAATATCGATGTACGCCTCGACCGTATCGCGTGTTGTACCTGGAATTGAGGTCACAATGGCCCGGTCATAGCCGGCCAGAGCATTCAACAGAGATGATTTGCCCACATTAGGCCGGCCAGCCAATACAACCGTCAACCCTTCACGAAGGATTTTGCCTTTTTCATAGCTTGCCGCAAGCTGGCTCAGCTGATCTGCAATCTTTTCGAGATCTCGTATGAGTTGTTTTGTGCCCGTGCCGCTTTCGTCATGCTCTGGGAATTCCAAAACAAGCTCCACACCAGCTAAGATCCGATAGAGTTCTTGCGCATACTGACGGATCCTCAGAGATAATTGTCCACGTAATTGTGCCGCTGCATTGCGCGCACTACGTGAAGCAGCGGCAGAAATAAGATCCATGACAGCTTCAGCCTGTGCCAGATCCAACTTGCCATTCAGAAAAGCTCTTTTTGTAAATTCTCCCGGTTCAGCAGGTCTGGCACCCTGGCGGACCAGAAGATTCAGGATGCTTTGCTTCACAGCAGGCCCACCATGGCAGCTGATTTCAATAGATTCTTCGCCAGTAAAGGAATGGGGTGCCCTGTAGCAGGTCAATACAACCTGATCCAGGACTTCTTGATCTTCCGGATCGACCAGATCCCCAACTGCACACGTGTAGCCGTCCATTTCAAGAACGGGCTTAAAGCGCCGTGAGGCAGGCTTGAATAAGGGATCCATCAGCTCCGCTGAGCCAGGACCTGACATGCGAATTAATGCCAATCCACTCTGACCGGGCGGCGTAGCCACAGCCACGCAAATATCCGAGGTCCGGGCCCATTCATCTTGATCCGATTGCATACCCATCAGCCTCCCTTCTGTTTCAATAGATAAAAACGGCCCGCAGGCCAGATGGCCTGAGGACCGCATAATTCAGACATAAATGACGACATCTTCTCGGATTCTGTTCAGTCCTTCTCATCAGGTGCTATGACAACATGCCGTTCTTCATTTTCACCTTCACTGTATGTCGTCACTCCCGGGAACGTTTGAAGGGCGGTATGAATGATGCGTCTTTCTGCTGGATTCATGGGCTCAAGGTTCATTTTACGGCCGCTGTTGCTGACCTTGGATGCTGCTTTCTCTGCAAGATTAATCAACGATGTTTCCCGTTTTTTCCGATAACCAGCGATATCAACAATGACACGCAGGTATTCTTCGCTGTTTTGGTTGGCTACCAGAGAAGCCAGGTATTGGATGGCTTCCAGTGTTTCTCCCCGCCGGCCGATGGCTGCGCCGCAATCATGGCCAGTCACGTCAATATACAGTGTCTCTCCATCCCGCCAGGAGCTGATCTTGCCATGAATCCCTATTCCTGACAGGATTGAGGCGACGTATGAAACGGTTCTGGTCTCTTCTTCTGTTTCCGGATCGCCTGTGTACGATTCATCATCGCCATAGTAGAGTGTCGATGTTTCGCTCAACTCCTGATCTGCTTCTGGTTCTTTTTCTTCTGGCATTTCATCTTCGACTGTTACACGAACCCTGGCCGGCCTCCGGAGCAACCCCAGCAAACCGGTTTCCCCTTCATCCAGAACTTCAATCACCACAGCATCTTCATCCAGTCCCAGTTCATCCAGCGCTTCCTGGATGGCTTGCTGAACGGTTTTTGCTGTTTTTTCAATTGATACAGACATTGATTTATTCCTCCCTAACCAGCAGTCCGGTCAAGAGCGGGCTGCTTTGGCCTTTATTTTCGCTTGATTTTCTGCTTCTGCTTCATGCAGTGCTTTTTCCATCCGTTTCGTAAAGAAAAAGTAGATATAAAGGGACTGTGCAATCATCATGATATTGCCAATAATCCAATAGAGACCCATTGAAGCAGGCATTGAAAAGGTGGTCACAAGCATAAAAATGGGCATGATGACATTCATGGTTTTCATCATAGACTCACTTTTGTCTTCCGGCGTTTGACCGGCTCTGGCTGGATTAATTTTTTCACGTTCTTTGGCTTCTTCCTTTTGCTTTCGGTTGGGTGCCGACAGGCGTGAAACACGAATCTGGAACAGGGTGGTCAGAACAACCAGAAGCGGAATGACGAGCAAAGGCAGATAGGCCTGCCAGGTGTCAGCGCCAAAAAGAAGCGATGGTTTATATGTGGGGCGAAGGCTCAGGTCAAGACCCAGAAAATTCAAATTAATCAATTGAGACATTTTAATATAGCCACGGTTAACCACTTCAGCGAGGGCGGCTGAATTCGTGTTAAGCACGTCAATCAAAGGAATGTTATCCAGCACTGCACGACTCTTAACCGC
>JAGPFK010000149.1 GCA_018056585.1 Clostridia bacterium
GAGGAAAGGATTGAAGGAGCCGTCGATTAAATAGGCCGTGCATAGAATGATCAGGACCGCCATAAAAAGGGGTTCTGCAAAGCAAAGTGTTTTCTCTGCTTTTTTTGCGCACCGGATCCGAAGGAACATTTTTTTTGGAAGGGGTGTCGCGCCAATGATGCCGATGAGCAGGGTCACGAGATAACTTCTCAGATAGTAAAGGGTCAGGCTGTTTGAAAATGCATGCCCGCCAAACAATCCGGACAGATCCTGGAACGCCATGAAAAGGCCGTCCGCGTTAAAAATCATAAAACTGATCAGAACATGAAACAGGACATAGATATGTTGAAAAAAATGTGGCCGTTTCAGAAGGAAATCTTTTAGAAAAAGCTTTTCAAAAATTAAAAGAACAGCAAAATAAAGTCCCCATACGATAAAAGTCCAGTCGGCGCCATGCCAGAAACCCGTTAAAAACCAAACCAACGCGATGTTGAACAAAAAGCGAGCCTTTTTGACCCGATTCCCTCCCAGCGGAATATAGACATAATCACGAAACCACGAGCCAAGCGTCATATGCCAGCGACGCCAAAAATCGGTTATGCTCCTTGCACAAAAAGGGTAGTTGAAATTCTCAGGGAAATCGAACGCAAATAATTTCCCGAGACCGATGGCCATATCGGAGTACCCGGAAAAGTCAAAATAAATCTGCAGGCAAAAAGCGGTTCCATAAAGCCAGTAAAAGAGGACACTCTTCTCATCGGTCTTTCGAAAAATATCACAGAGCGTTCCGAATTGATTGGCAAGCAGCACTTTTTTCGATAAGCCTACTATAAAACGAGAAATCCCTTCATAGCTTTTTTTCGGCGTGTGAACACGACTTTCCAGCTCAGATGCAATATCGGTATAACGGACAATGGGGCCGGCGATCAATTGCGGGAACAAAGCAATAAAAGTGGCCAGCTTCAGCCAGTTTTTCTGGACGGTAACGGTCCCGCGGTAAAGATCGATGAGATAGCTGAGGATCTGGAACGTGTAAAAAGAAATGCCAATCGGCAGGATCAGATGAACAAACGGAATTTGGGTTCCGATCAGCCAGTTGACATTCGCTATGAAAAAATCTGTATATTTAAAAATCAGTAAAGCAGATAAGAGAACGACCACAGCGGCTGCAAAAAACAATTTGCAACGTTTTTGACCGCGGTACCGATCGATGAGAATACCGAAACCATAGCCGCATGAGATTGAAAGGAGCATCAGGAGAACATATTTGGGTTCACCCCAGAAATAAAAAAACAGTGAAGCCAAAAGCAGGACTGCATTGCGCCCTTTGTCGGGCACAAGACAATAAGCAAGCAATACGAGAGGAAGGAAAAAGTATAAAAATGTAATACTTGAAAACAGCAATATCCTGATCCTTTATCGTTTTGTTCGTTGAGAGCCGAATGGCTGATCGGGGCCGCCTGGCGGACGGCCCCTTCAGAACCGATCAGTTTTTACTTTTCTTTGATTTCTCCCACTTGATCAAATTGCTCCGCACCGACCGCCTTTGCAGCATTTAAAACGGCTTCGACTTCTTGTTGACTGCCCATGACCAGAAGTACGCTGTGATCCAGCGTGATGGATGCGGCTTTTTCAGCTAAAACACAGATCCATTTAGAAAGATCCGCACCTTTCAGCATGGCGTCCTGCAGTTCGTTGATATTCACTGACTCATCGGCCTTGACATAGATTAAAGAATAAGGATGCACATTCATCAATGGAGATGAAACCACAATGCTGATGAGACCTTTGGTGTCATCGAGGCCAGTCTGGTATTTTACGGCTTCCCTATCATTCAGATCCACCGCGGTTAACATGAGAGCCTCGGGATCGATGACATCTTTTGCCTTTTCGTAGATTTGATCGATCAAATCAGACGCCTCTTTTGGCACCTCGATCACCGGCTCTGTCTCGGTGCCGTTTTGAGAGGACTCGGTTGACGTTTCAACAGTTGTTGTTTCTTCGGTTGTTGTTTCTTCGGTTGTTGTTTCTTTTTCTGATGTGCTGGTTGTCGGCGCCGTTGTTTGCGTACAAGCCGAAAGCATCAAAGAAGCGGCGAGGCCGATCGAGAAGATCAGAAGATATAAACAAAGTTTTTTCATTGGTCATTTTTCCTTTCTGTTTGCTCTGACAGATATGATTCCGTCAGATTTGCATGTCATGGTGATGAGGATAGAATCAGTATCGGAAGAAAGAGTTAGTGTTTCGCAAGACTCAAAAGGATCGGGTGGAAGCCAGTAGAATGTCAGAGGTCCATAGACAAGGTGCGGCGGCTCAACACAGACATATTCCTGATCCTGATCCGCGATCAGCAAAAATCCGGCTGACGCGTCGATTGTTATGGCATTTTTCTGTGTGATTGTGAATGGGACGGCCTGGGCGGTGATCATTGTCTTGCTTTTTGTACTGAGGATTCCTATGCTATCTTGAGGATAAGTGACTTCTTCCATGGAAACAGAAAGCGTTTGTTCACTCAGTACTTTGCCGCTCTTGGTTTGAACCGTGAGGTCATCTTTAAGAAACAGTTGGCTGACCGATAAAATAATCAGCAAGATACTCGCAGCGGCCACTACCGTAATTCCTTTAAGGGCTTTGTCAAGCCTTATTCCTTTTTTTTCTTGCGTTTCACAGGCATTTTTGATTTTCTCCCTTAATGGTTCTGGCGCCTTAATCCTGAAATAAGCATGCCTGGCTTTCTCCAGCTTCCCATTCATCCCAACACCCCCCTTCCAAAATTTCTTTTAATGTGTTTCGCCCGCGTGAAAGCCTCATTTTGACTGCAGAGACCGATAGATGCAAGAGATGCGCTGTTTCTTTCACCGTATAACCTTCGAAATAATACAGGAGCATCGGAAGTCTGATTTTATCCGGAAGGGAAATAACCGATGCCAGAACGTCATGATCCTGGTCACATACGCCGAAATTGTAAAGATCATCCAACGGAAGCGCTTCTCTGACTTTTTTCTTTCGAAGACAGTCACGACACTTGTTGATCGTGACACGAATCAGCCAGGCCTCCTGATGCTGCTCATCCACAAATGCTTTTTTATTGAAAAGGTATGCCAAAAAAACATCCTGAACAACATCTTCCGCATCAGCCTCATTACGGAGCGATCCGAGGGAAAGACGGTAAATTCTGTCGCTGTACCGATCATAAAGATGATCGAAATCGTCGTTTTTCAGTCCCGGTAATTCTTCCACTGAGTCAACCTCCTAATATAAAATCGGATCAACCGGCCGAACCGTCACATTATTTTGACTACCGACGGCTCGAATTGGATTGCTGCACAAATATTAAGATAAAACAGTCATCCGGTTTGAGCATAAAGTAATTTTCACATCTTCTTTATTTGACGTGAAGTCAGATGGTTTTGTTCTCAAGATACTCAGACATTGATATATTTTTTAATCCATGCAAAAATGGATGGGAACAAACGGTTGTTTTAAGGATTTTCTGTACGAATGGAGGCTGTATGAATCTGATTGACACTTTTGGCAGCTGGGTCGGGCAGCTTGCTTTAAGATCCCCTGACCAGGCGCGTCGTTTGCTGCTAACCGGTTATCGTGCTTTGAATCTTGTCTATCGGCTGGCGCCTCAACGTTTTCCTTTTTCACGCTGTTATGCTGCTAAAACGACCCTGAACCTGATGATTCGTGTGTTGTCTGATCCGGATCAGGCCGCCATGGTAAGCCTTTTTACACCATGCGAACCGTTGCTTGCGGCGGGGATCACGCCCTATTCGGTTGAAGCTTTGTCTTGCTACCTCATGGGCACGCATTGTGAACGTGTCTTCCTTGAAACCACTGAAAAAACCGGCATACCGGAGACGCTTTGTTCTTATCATCGCACTTTTCTCGGCGCGGCAGAAAATGGCATCATGCCTAAGCCGCGTTTTATCATTTATACAAATCTGGCCTGCGATGGAAACATGCTGACATTTCCATATTTAAAGCAAAAATTCAATGTTCCCTCTTTCTTTATCAATGTGCCTTATGAAAAAAATGAAGACTCCGTTTGTTTTGTTGCGGAACAGCTCAGGCAGGCCACGTGCTTTATTCAGGATTTGACCGGAAAAGAGATTCTTGAGGATCATCTCATTCTATACACCGCGCGAAGCAGAAAGGCATCTGAAGATTATGCAAAAGCATTGCGCCTTTTAAGCGAGCGTCGAATACCTGAAAGTCCGACAGATGAAATGTACAAGGTGCTTTTGAGCCATATCCTTTTAGGATCACCCGAATCTGAAAAGTATTTCCGCCTGTTTCTCGAAGATGCGCAGCATGCGCCGTTATGGGATGGGTTGCGTCTGATCTGGCTGCACACCATTCCTTATGAGCAGCCGGCGGTCAAAACCCGGTTTGGTCAAAATCCCCGTGCCTTTTTGACCGCCTGTGATCTTGCCTATGAAAGTCTCATCCCTTATCCGGACGCAGATCCTTATCGGGTTATGGCGAAACGAATGGTCTTTTCCTGCTTTAACGGCAGTCTGGATCTCAGGATGGAGTACGCAAAAAAGGCGGCGACTTTAACTGGAGCGGATGGCGCTGTTTTATTTGCCCATTGGGGGTGTAAAAATACACTGGGCTCATCGCGACTGATCAAGCAAGCACTTGAAGAAAGCGGGCTTTTAACGCTTGTGTTAGATGGAGATGGCTGTGATCCGGCCAACAATTCGGACGGCCAGATGGCCACGCGATTGGATGCTTTTTTGGAATTGCTGGAGGGGAATCGGCGATGATTCGATATGTGTGCAAATATACGCCTCTGGAATTGTTTGCGGGCTTTCATGAAAGTCACGCCCTGCTCGATCATGTGCCGGGAGATCACAGCGTTTCAGAGCAGATCATCCAC
>JAGPFK010000150.1 GCA_018056585.1 Clostridia bacterium
GCTATAACCAGCCGTCCCGTCTTCGACAGCTTACCGAAAAATCATCTGGATTCAAGAGGAAACCCAAGCTTTCAGAGTATCTTCCTGACCGCTCAGAACAGCGACGCGCTTGAGACACAGATCCAGGCGTTGATCTCCCAGCTTTCAGGCGCTGCCTATACTTATAATGTAGCGGACCAAGCAAGAAGAGAACATAATCTGTTGCTGGTAATCGGCATCTTTATCTATGGGTTCATTATTCTCATCAGTCTGATCTGCATCGCCAACATTTTCAATACGGTCACCACCAACATTGCCTTGCGAAAGCGCGAATTCGCGATACTGCGCTCGGTGGGCATGACACCAGAGAGTTTTAATAAAATGATTCGGTTCGAGAGCATCTTTTATGGATTTCATGCGTTGCTTTATGGTCTTCCCATCAGCATTGGCATTTCCCTGCTGCTGTATCGCATCCAAATAAACGTTTTTGATCGTGGCTTTTCCTTGCCTTGGCCAAGTTATGCTGTCTCTGTTTTATTGATTTTTTTCATCGTTGGCGCAACCATGCTTTATTCTGGCGCCAGAATCAAAAAAGAAAATATCATCGATGCGCTGAAAACGGAAATCATATGAACTCTGAGGGAACAAATGATTTGTTCATTTCGTCAAATAATCAATTGTATTTTTATATAAAAAAGCTATATAATTCATTGGGTAAAATCCATCTGAAACCCCTTGGCGATATGGCAAATCCATAGAGGAGGATTTATGTTTCTTTTAAGAATTCTAACAACATCATTGGTTGTGTTTAATACACTTCTCTTTTTTTATTCCTCTTACGTTGTGGTGATCGCTCTTTTCTCCATTCCAAACAAGAATAAAAAGAAATCAGGAGCCGTGTTTTCTTTTCCACCGCCAAAAAACCGTTTTGTTTTTCTCGTCGCCGCAAGGAACGAAGAAAAAGTAATCGGAAATCTTTTGGAAAGCCTGAAATTGCAGCATTACCCAAAAGAACTTTATGACATCATTGTTGTTCCAAACAATTGTTCGGACCAAACACGCCTGGTTGCCGAAAAAGCAGGAGCAAAAATTATGACCTGCCTGCATCCGGTTCATTCTAAGGGGGAAGTGCTCAACCAGGTTTTGCCCGAACTCAGTAAGCCGGAATATAAATACGATGCGATTTGTGTCATCGACGCCGATAACCTCGTTCATGCTGACTTTTTATCCGCTATGAACGAAGCGATTTTATCCGGGGCTTTCGTGGCTCAGGGATACCGGGATATAAAAAACCCTACTGATACGCCTGTTACAGGCGCTTATGCCATTTACTTCTGGCTGATCAGCCGGTTTTACAACCGGGCCAGAAGCAATCTGGGTTTATCAACGCCGATCGGCGGCAGCGGATTTATGATTCAAACATCATTGATCAGGAAAATGCCGGACCTTCATTTTATGACCATGACGGAAGATATGGAATTAACGATTCTGTGCCATTTAGCGGGTGAAAAAGTCATGTGGGTTCCGAATGCCGTTATCTATGACGAACAACCTTTGTCCTTCAAGCAATCTTGGAAGCAAAGATCCCGCTGGTCGAGCGGCATGTATCAAATCAGTACGATCTATACCGCTCCGATCCTGAAAAAAGCCTGGCATGACAAGCAATTGGCCGGTCTGGATTTGATTTCCCTTTTTCTGTCCGCTCACGTTCAGGCCCTCTGTTTCATCGTTATGATCATCCAAGGGCTCATTGGCCTCCTTCAGATGATGAACCATCGGCTCACGCCTTCGGCCGCCTGGTCCCAGATGACGTCTTCCATCTTGATCAGCTGGCTTTTGATTTCAGCAATCGCGTGGATAACCGTTTTATTGGAAAAGAAAATGCAGCAAGGGATTTGGCGTGGCATTCTTTATTTTTGGTTCTTTCTTCTCTCCTGGATGCCCATCAACTTGCTCTGCATTTTTCGCCGGACCATCACCTGGGAGCAGATTCGCCACGAGCGCAATATCCGCTTACAAGACATCACCTGAACCGAGTAATGAATGAGACATGGTCTCTTATGAATATTGATCACAATATTTGTTATATAATTCAGCATAGTTATGCAATTTAAACAAATTAGTTTTGATAACTAATTTCCCTTTATTTTGCAATATATTGCTTGATCTTTTAAAATGACGGCCTGTTTTGCCTTCCAGTTGGATCAGGCGATAAATCAGCGCAAAGCATAGCTGCTAACGCCTTTTTATTGAGGTATCCATTCTCAATCTTTGTCTTGAAGGCGTCAGAGCATTCACAATAAATCATTTTTAATATATTCAAATAAGGACTTGACAGATTGATTCTATGAGATAAAATTTTCTTCAGAATAACAATGCAATAAAAGACGGATGGTGAACATCATGGAGGCATTGTGTGAAGCAGACTCAATAGCCGGTCTTCGGGTCGGCATCACGTATAACCTGAAAAAGGGGATTTTGTCAGAGGCGGCAGATTTTGAAGCGGAATATGATCACTTGGATACAGTTCTCGCGATTCAACAGGCTCTGGAAGAAGCGGGTTGCCTCGTCATACGTCTGGAAGCCGATCGCGATCTCCCGGAAAAGTTAAAGGATGATCCGCCTGACATTGTCTTCAACATTGCCGAGGGCAGCCACGGACGCGGACGTGAAGCACAGGTGCCGGCCATTTTGCACTTTTTGGGCATTCCTTTTACGGGATCAGATGAAACCACACTTTGTATTGCGCTGGATAAAGCACTGACTAAGCGCATACTGGCTTCCTATAAAATAAGGACACCGCACAGTCGTGTGTTTACGCCCGATGAAGCGGTCACTACAAGGAACGTGACATTTCCTTCTATTGTGAAACCCAATGCAGAAGGCTCCAGCAAAGGCATCACCGATCATGCCATCGTCTATGATCGCACTTCGCTGCTTCAGCAATTAAAAAACGGCTTTCGCCTCTACGGTTGTGACATGCTCGTTGAGCCATTTATCCGCGGCCGTGAGGTAACGGTTGGATTACTTGGCAACGGTTCCTGCCTGCACGTTTTTTCTCCGATGGAAATCATCTATCTTCAGAATAAAAAAGACAACATTTACAGTTATACCACCAAGCAGAATTGGAAAGAGCAGGTCCGGTATGAATGCCCGGCCCGCCTTGAACCGGGGGTAGCAGAGAAAGTCATGCAGATCGCAGGAAAAATTTACAAGATCTTGGATTGTCATGATTTCGCCCGCATTGATTTTCGCATTGATGAGCAAAACCAACCCTGGTTCATTGAAATCAATCCACTGCCTGGGCTGGCACCTGGATATAGTGATTATCCCATGCTCGCTTCGTTTTGCGGCATGGATTACAATTTTCTGATTCAGTCTATCCTGCGCGCTGCCATTCAGCGACATGCTCCGAAAGCTGGGATTTATTATGACACAAGACGATCATGAATCGGACCAACCGCCATCCCGATGGAATGACTGGAGATGGCAATTTAGTCATCGCATCACACAAATTGAACAGCTCGAACAGATTATACCTCTGAGTGATCAGGAAAAGCAGGATATAGCCATTTGTCTGAAATCCTTTCGAATGGCTATCACGCCTTATTATGCATCGCTGATCAAAGCAGAGGATAAAGAGGACCCGATCAGACTGCAATCGGTCCCATCGATAAAGGAAACATTCATTTTACCCTTTGAATCGGCCGATCCGCTTTGCGAAGAACGGGACAGCCCCGTTCCCTTTATCGTCCACCGCTATCCGGACCGTATCTTGCTTCTGGTCACGCATCAATGCGCCATGTACTGCCGTCATTGCACCAGACGCCGTGTGGTCGGCGAAGAAGACCGCGTCATCAGTCCGCAATGCCTCGCGCAGGCGCTGGATTACATTCGCGGACACAAAGAAATACGTGATGTGTTGATCTCGGGCGGCGACCCGTTAACGCTGGGCGACAGCAGTCTTGAGCGCATTCTTTCCGCTTTGCGTTCCATTGATCATGTTGAGGTCATTCGAATCGGAACGCGCGTGCCGGTTGTTTTGCCTATGCGCATCACACCTGAACTGCTAGCTATGATGAAAAAATATCAACCGATCTGGATCAATACCCATTTCAACCATCCCCGCGAATTGACAGAGCAGGCGGTGGCCGCATGCGGGGCGATCGTCGATGCGGGTATCCCTTTGGGTAACCAAAGTGTCTTGCTGAAGGGTATCAATGATGATGTGAATGTGATGAAAGCCCTTTTATTGGGATTGGTCAAAGCAAGAGTCCGGCCTTATTATCTTTATCAGTGCGATTTGAGTCAGGGCCTTCATCATTTTCGAACCGACGTTCGCACAGGGATCGAGCTTATGCGTCAGCTGACCGGGACGATCTCCGGCTTTGCTTTGCCGCGATTTGTCATTGATGCCCCGGGTGGCGGCGGGAAAGTTCCCATGAATCCGGATTATATCATCAGTCTGGATGACAAAGAAGTGATCTTCAGAAATTACGAAGGGAAAATCTATCATTACCCACAAACCATGAAGGACCTATCATTTTAAAGGTGGTCAATCAGAAAAGATCCTGTTATCATTGAATGCAAAGGCAGGACCGATATCGATGACAATCAGAACGCAAAGTAATAAGATATTCCGCAAAAGAAGAGCAGCTGGGATTGCATCGCTGATCCTGCTGTTCATTTTTTGCGCCGTTTTCATGATTGATCACGCGGTCGAAAAAGCGGGCGATCGGAATATTGTGTCTTCGGATCAATTGGTGTCTGCAGATTGTGTGATCGTCCCAGGCGCTTTGGTGATCGAAGATCAACCCAGCCCGATGCTCCGGGATCGCCTGGATACGGCACTCAAGATCTATCAATCCGGCGTGACAA